>JARROG010000007.1:13928-18719 GCA_037384185.1 Anaerolineales bacterium
GCGGGACTGCTCGTCACTCTGACCGTTGGGCCCGCGACTGCGACCGAAGACCGGAGGCCCTGCGGGACGACCGGAAATACCAAACCAGATCCCGGTCCCCGGTCCGTCAATCGCAGGATAAAAAAAGACCGCTGTTTTCAGCGGTCTTTCGTTTACCAGGGTTGAGCGTTCAGGATCATTTTTCCAGTTCAGAAAACAGATCCGCCAATTCAGTGTCACCGTTTTCCATCGCTTTGCGGATGGCCGCCTCAAAGGCGGTCGGTGTTTCCTCTTTGACATCCTCGCTATCAGAATAATCCATCATCGCCTCGGGCGGTTCTTCCAGGGCTTTCATGCTCAGTTTGATCTGCTTCTTGCGCCGATTCACCTTAAGCACTTTAACATTCACCTGGTCACCTTTCTGGACGATATCGGTGGGAGTGCGCACGTATCCGTGAGCCATCTCACTGATGTGCACCAACCCGGGGCGCTCTGTATCGATTTCCACAAAAACGCCGTATTTTTCGATCCGCGTTACCGTACCAGTCAATTCCATACCCGGTTTGATCTCCCGCCATTCCAGACCAAGTGGTTCCAGCATGGACAATTCAATCTTCTTTTTCTCAGGATCCACTCGCTGGATCCAGACTTCTACTTCCTGGCCTTCTTCCAGAACATCCGAAACCCTTGACACGGAACCTTTCTGAATTTTTGAAATATGAATCACACCAGGGACACCGACACCGACATCAACAATCGCACCTGCCAGGGAAGTTTTCAATACTTTTCCCCGGACCTTCATCTTAGGTTCTAATTCCTCAATTGTTTCTGGCGTCTGCAATTCTTCGTTCGCCATAAAACACTCTCCAATACAGCTTTATTTTCGACAAGGCTCAATTATACCTTCGGCATTGTCCCTTGTCAAAGAGTAACGCCGAATCATGACCTTTTCATGCCGCCTGCAAGCCTTTTAGCACATCGATGAGCTTACTGAACCATTCTTCCTGGTGAATATCGATCGGCAGCCAGACCTGGGAATCCCCAAATCTGACCTTGAACGGAAATTCCCAGGGTTGGGGAAGAGGCTTCCCCTCAGGATATCCGAGGGTGATCTTGCCGTACTGCAGGAAAACACTCTCAACGCCAGCGCTTTCTGCCAGCAGTTTCAGTTCCAGCTGGTGCAGAAAATTCTCAACAATTTCCGGCAGCGGGCCAAATCGGTCTCTGAACTCCTCTCTCAATTGTTCGATCTGGGATATTCTGGTGATTGATGCCGCCCGGCGATAAAGACCCAGCCGAACGGATTGATCTTCGATGTAATTTTCTGGGATCCCCACTGGTAAAGGCAAATCAATTTTCACCAGCGGTTTCAGGATCTGCTGGGTCAGGTTCAGGTCAGCATCCAACCCATCCTCACCCTGCTTGAACTGATTAACAGCATCTGCCAGCAATCGGGTATAGAGGTGGAAACCGACAGCGGCGATATAACCGGATTGACGGGTACCGAGGATATCTCCCGAACCCCGAATCTCCAGGTCGCGCATGGCAATCGAGTATCCTGCCCCCAGTTCAGTGTACTCAGCGATGGTGTCCAGGCGCATCCGCCCTTCGAGGGTCGATGAGCCCTGGCGCCCCTTCAGAAAATAAGCATACGCCCGCTGGGCTCCCCTCCCCACCCTGCCCCGCAGCTGGTAGAGCTGAGCAAGACCAAAGCGGTCCGCTCGATCCACAATCAATGTGTTTGCATTGGGAATGTCCAGGCCAGATTCAATGATTGAGGTTGACAGCAGGACATCGATCTCTCCCCGGGAGAACTCGCGCATGCGGTCTGCCAGCTGTTTTTCGGCCATCTGGCCGTGAGCCACCCCGATTCGAGCTTCTGGAACCAGGTTGGTCAAGTGCGATTTCATCGCTTGAATAGTCCGGACCCGGTTGTGAACAAAGAAGACCTGGCCGCCCCGCTCTAGCTCCCGCCAGATCGCGCGTTGGATGAGACCTGGGTCATAACGCCCCACATGGGTGACTACTGGCAGCCGCTCCTCCGGAGGCGTGTCGATCCGGGAGATATCGCGCACACCGGTCAAGGCCATATACATCGTCCGGGGAATCGGGGTGGCAGTCAGAGTCAATACATCAATATTCGCCCGTTTGCTCTTGATCTTTTCCTTATGAGCAACCCCAAAGCGCTGTTCCTCATCGACAATCATCAATCCCAGATCATTGAAGAATACATCCCTGGAAAGCAAACGGTGGGTCCCAATGACAATATCAACCGATCCTTTGATCAATCCTGTCAGAGTATCTCGCTGCTCCCGAGGTGTTTGGAAGCGGGAAAGCATATGTACCTCAACTGGGAAACCGCTCATCCGCTGGGTGAACGTGTCAAAGTGCTGTTGAGCCAGCACGGTAGTTGGCACTAAGACGGCGACTTGTTTACCATCCATTACCGCCTTAAATGCAGCCCGGAGAGCAATCTCTGTTTTACCGTAGCCAACATCTCCACAGATAAGGCGATCCATCGGCTTCGGTTTTTCCATATCCCGTTTGACCTCAGCCAACACCCGGAGCTGGTCCTCAGTTTCAATATAAGGGAAGCTGGCCTCCAGCTCTTGCTGCCAGGCTGTATCTGCTGAAAAGGCATGGCCAGTGACCGTCTGCCGTCTGGCATACAGGTCGAGCAGATCCTGGGCAACCTGGACAACTTCCTGTTTGACCCTGGATTTGGCATTATTCCAACGCCCACCACCCAGTCGGGTGATTGTTGGATCATGGTGATCCGGCCCCACATAGCGCGACAGCCTGTCAGCCTGGGCAACCGGCACATACAGGTAATCTCCCTCGGCATATTCAACTGCCAGGTATTCACCTTCTACCCCATCCAGCTCTCGAAAAGTAAGTCCGGCAAAGCGGCCGATCCCATGATCGATATGAACCACCCAGTCTCCGAGCTGGAAGTCACTGAAATCTACCTCCGGAGGTTGAGCGCGGTTCACCGGACGCTGTCGGGGCTGAATGCGCTGCCAGCCAAACACCTCCCCATCAGAGAACAAATGGATCTTCCCTCCCCCTTCCCGGGTGAAAATCCAGCCGCCGTCAATACTGCCTTTGATAAAAGCAGGCGACGGATCTAGCCCAGTGCGCTCCTGCCAGACCTCAGCCAATCTGGCAGACTGGCGTGACACAACCACTGCCTGCTCACCTTGCCGGATGATTTCTGCCGCGTGGCTGATAAATGTTTTCAGCTCTCCACCGAAACGCTGGTTGTTCTTGAATTGGCTGCTGATCCCCTGCTGATCGAAATTTCCGGCCGGACCGAGGGCGGTCAGCTTGAATCTTTCGAGGGTTGGCTCTATCTCTTCCCAGGGATTGTACGGGCGGGGATAATTCCCTTCAATAAGATCCTCTTCCTGGTAGGTCTTCCGCAGGGATTCAGCCTGGGTCTCGATCTCAAGGGCTGCTTCCTTGACAGCCAGACCGTCATCCAGAAAGATAAGTGTGTCCTGAGGTAGATAACTCAACAAGCAGGTATGCTCTTGATGGAGCATGGGTATGTGGTATTCATTCACCTCCCCCTGGAGGAAATTCTCCTGGCTAACGGCTGGGAGAATGAATTCCCGGGCAGGTGTGACCCGAACCCATTCCACCCGGGCAATGGTGCGCTGGTTCTCGGGATCAAAGCGACGCAGTGCTTCTACCTCTTCACCGTAGAATTCCAGTCGCGCAGGGAAGCGATCTCCTGGGGGCCAGATATCCAGAATCCCGCCCCGCCGGGCAAATTGGCCCGGCAGGGTGACAACCGGAACAGATTGATATCCGCTCTGGACCCACTCAGCAGCCAGATTCTGGGGATCCTGCCGGCTGCCGGTCTTGATCGTTCTGGAGGCTTTTAAAAATGAACGTCTGGGCATGGTTCGGGCCATCACCCCCCGGATAGGGGCGATGATCAGGGGCTGACCGTTCTCCTGTTGAACTACATCAGGCAGCATCATTCCAGAAAGACTAGCCAGCAGCCGCAGCCGCTCCCTGCGTGTCTTTCTGCTCCAGGAAATCTTCTCGTAGAACAGTGGATCCGGCTCCGGAAAGAGAGACAGCGCACGATCCGGAAACCAGAAATCCCACTCATCCTCCAGGAGCAGAGCCCGATCTGTCCTGGCGGTGATCAGCAGCAGCGGTTTTCCCAGGGCAGACTGTAAAGCAGCCAGCACGGGGATGCGAGCTGAACGGATCAACCCTAACTGGTGAGGGGATTTATCGGAGCGCAATCCCTCGGCCAGCTCCTGGAAGTTCGGCTGGCGGATGATAGTATTCAAAATCTGCTGCTGCATAGGGTCTGTTACCGATTAGGCTGTTGGTTATACAAAGTCATGGCTGCATCCAAGCCCTGATCAACAAAGTGCAGCGCTGCATCAGCGGCTTGATCAAGCACAAATGGGAGAAGTTCGCGTTCATCCCTGGCGAATTCACTCAGCACATAATCACTGACCGGGGTTCTTCCAGAGGGACGGCCGATACCCACCCGCAAGCGGGGGAAAGATTGGGTTCCGAGCTGGTCGATGATCGAACGGACGCCTTTTTGACCGGCATCCCCACCATCTGGTTTCATACGCAAGGTCTCAAATGGCAGGTCGACATCATCATAAACAACCAGTAAATTCTCCAGGGGCAGCTTGTAAAAACGCAGGTAGGAGGCAACCGCCTGGCCGGAAAGGTTCATAAAGGTTTGGGGTTTGATAAGAATCAACCGATGCTCACCGTGGCGCAGAGCGGTCACCAGGGCATTCATTTTCACCCGTGTGAAGGAGGCTCCCAGCC
>JARROG010000008.1:0-13677 GCA_037384185.1 Anaerolineales bacterium
ACGGGAAGCCCGCAGGATCTCCGCCGCCTGGTGAATCTGCTCAATGACCAGCTCCAGGTCGCCGCTTTTAGCATGCCAGGGAACCAGGGTGAGGCCGAAAGCCGCAGCAGCTCCGATAGCTGGGGCACCGCGAATGACCATATCCTTGATCGCATCAGCAACAGCAGTCGGGTCCGAATACTCATTGTACACAGTATTGTGGGGAAGTTTTCGCTGGTCGATCATGCTGACCACCCCTGGTTCAATCCAGCGAATGGTATAAAATTTATCCATATCCTCCCTCCTTAAAATTGTGCCAGGAACAATCCCTTCGGCCCGGATAAATTATACCGTCCTTCCTTCTGGAATATTCCCGAGCCATGACCCCATACAAAACAAGCCGTTCAATGAACGGCTTGCACTCTCATCGGAACACTACATTCTCAATCCTGAAAAAACGGCAAAGTCTCAAGGTCCTTGAGCGGGAATTGGCCGACGGAACCTGCCAGGGGGAGCGTGCTTTTATAACGATATTTTTTCACCCTGTTGATGATGCTCTCCACGAATTCAGAATCAAATCCCTGGGCAACGCATTCCTGGGGAGTATATTTTTCCTCTACGAGCAAATACAGCAGCTTGTCCATATCCTCATAAGAAAATCCCAATTCATCCTCATCCGTCTGCCCCGCCCAAAGATCAGCTGATGGGGCTTTGTTGATGATGACCTCCGGGACACCCAGCTCTCCCGCCAGCTGGCGGACCTGGGCTTTATATAAGTCTGCCAGGGGATTGAAATCAAAAGCGCCGTCTCCATGCAGCGTACTATAACCCAACAAAGATTCGGTCTTATTTCCGGTCCCGACCACCAAACCCGGAAATGCCGCAGACTGATCATAGACATTGATCATCCGGACCCTGGCCATCACGTTGCCTTTGCGGACCGGACCAGCATCAGGGTAATTTTCCAGAATCGCGTCCACTGCAGAGCTGATATCAACGGTCTTTGAGGCGACCCCCAGCGTATCGATCACCAGCTTGGCGTGTTCGAGGGATTCCGAAGAGGAAGTCCGATAGGGCATCCGCAAGCACAGTACATTTTCCGCTCCCACCGCCCGGGATGAGAGGAAGGCGCTCAACGAAGAATCCACTCCACCGGAAACTCCCAGAACAACCTTGCTGTAACCGGCATTCTGGACTGTTTCTTTAATGAACTTTGTCAAACGGTCAGCAGCTGCAGAAACATCAAGAGTCAGACGGTTCATAAAGGGTCCTTTCCTTTGTCAATAAATACAAACCAATACCAGCAGCAATCAGAGCGAGAATCGAGATCCAGCTTTCCAATCGCAGTCCCAACAGCCTGGGCGCAGGATCCACCCGGAAGAATGAAATGACTGCATTGATAACCAATAAGCCAAAGAGACCCAGTAAGCCTCGTGTGCCAGCAGATCGCTGCCGTTTGAGAGGAAACAAGACCACAATGGTGCTCCAGGCTCCGCTTATAAATGCTCCCAGGATGGGCAGAGGCCAGCGCCGCTCAATACTTCCAAATAGATCTGCGGTTGGGATACCAAACCAGGCATCGGTCCTGGGGCCGTAGCCAATTCCAGCCCCCCAGCCAGTCAGCCAGATCCCAATCACCAGGATTCCCAGCAGGGGAAGAAAACTGTCCGCCAGCTCTCCTGCGGGCTGCTTCCAAATCCAATGGATCAGGAAAATGGATAGGGCAGCCCCCAGCAGCGCACCTGGCCAGGACAATCCACCCAGCCAAAACTGGGGTATCTCCAACCAGTGGTCTTGATAATAAGAGAAATTGACCAGCACATAGGAGAGCCGGCTCCCAAACAAACTTACCGCGACCATGACCAGTCCACCATCGATCAGATGGGGAAGGTCACTCTTATCCAGCATATCGGACAGGAAAAGCCCCAGGGCTGCGCAGCAGGAGAGCAGGATCCCATATAGGGTAAAAGTGCCTAGGAACATGGGATGGGTGATCACCCTAAAATCATACCATAGGGGCGCTATGCGAGTATAATCAGGACATTAGTTTATCGAAGGAAGAACGGAACTGGCAGGCGCCAGGAAGGATAAATCAATGGAAGCCTTAGTGATCAAACCGGTTGAATCCCTTGAGGATCGGAAGGAATTCTTAAAATTCCCATGGAAAGTGTATCAGAATGATCCATATTGGGTTCCACCCATTTATTCGGAAAGACTCCATTTCACGGATCCTAAAAAGAACCCTTTCTTTGAACACGCCGAAGCCCAGCTCTACATGGCTCTGCGGGGGGATGAAGTGGTGGGTACCATAGCCGCTTTTTCCAACCACCTTCACAATGAATATCAAAACGAGAACGTGGGATTTTTTGGTTTCTTTGAGGTGCTGGAGGATTTTGAGGCTGCCCAGGCACTCTTCAAAGCGGCAGAAGATTGGACTCGGGAACAGGGGCATGCTGCCCTGAGGGGACCCGCTCAATGGTCTACCAACGATGAATGCGGTCTGCTGGTGGATGGCTTTGAGGACAGCCCCCGGATCTTGATGACCTATAACCCGCGCTATTATGTGGATTATATTGAAAAGCTCGGGTACGGCTACGCCAGGGATTTATGGGCTTATCAGTTGGCGGTAGAGGATTTCATGAAGATTGCCGGAGAACGACTGGACCATCTGACCACCAAGATCCTGGCCCGGAAGAACATCACCATCCGCAACCTTGATATGAAACACTTTGACGAAGAAGTCGACATGGTGAAAGTGCTTTACAACGAAGCCTGGTCCAAAAACTGGGGGTTCGTGCCGATGACCGATGGCGAGTTCAATCAGTTGGCAGAGGAACTGCATGATATCCTCGATCCCGATCTGGTCTTCATCGCCGAAAAGGACGGTAAGACTGTCGGTTTCAGCATCACTCTGCCTGACCTGAATGAACCTCTCCGGCTGGCTTATCCCCGTCCCACTACCCCTGAATGGTGGACGATGGTCAAACTTGTCTGGAACTGGAAGGTGCTTAAAAAGATCAATTGGGTCCGTGTCCTAGTACTGGGAGTGATCCCAGAATACCGTAAGTTGGGCATCGATGCCCTGTTCTATTACAAGACCGCCCAGGCAGCCTATAAAAAGGGCATGCGGATGGGCGAGATGAGCTGGATTCTGGACAACAACGACAAGATGAATCGGCCTATCATCGCTCTGGGCGGCGAGGTATACAAGACCTACCGGTATTACGAAAAGGGTCTTTAAACACATCCGATCGGCCCAGCCAATGAATGATATCCAGTTCCTGCCTGAGAGCAATATTGCCGTCCTGCCAGCTGCCCTGCGGGATTTCAGAGCGGTCTATCATCTGGAAAAGGTCTGTTTTGATCAGGATGCCTGGCCGATGCTGGATGTCCTGGGTGTGCTGACCATCCCCCAGGTGGTCCGCCTGAAAGCGGTGGATCAGGAGCAGCTGATCGGTTTCATCGCAGCCGATCTGCGCCGTTCCCAGGGGGTTGCCTGGATCGCCACTCTGGCCGTGCTCCCGGAATATCGCAGAAGGGGCGTTGGGGAAGCCATGCTGCAAATCTGTGAAGAACAGGTCACCTTACCTCTGATCCGTCTCTGTGTCCGCCAATCCAACCAACCGGCAATCGAACTCTATCAAAAATCCGGTTATCAGCAGGTGGATGTCTGGAAAAAATATTACCGGGGCGGAGAAAATGCCCTGATCTTTGAGAAACTGCTCGAGGGCTGATCTACATCATTCAGGCTGGACCCTGCGCTATCCAGTAACCTTCCCCACTTCGTGATCCCCCTTACCCTGAATTATAATGCCCTGCTATCACTGACTGAGTGTCCTATAATAAGAGTCTATGTCTAACAATAAAAAATCTGTCGCTCCACCGCTGTTTGTTGATCAGCAGCACTCATTCGAGGAGCTGGTCAAGGACCTTAAAACCGAGCCTGTCCTGGCTGTTGACACAGAAGCCAACAGTTTATTTGCCTACAAAGAACAGGTCTGTCTGATCCAGATCTCCAGTAAAGAGCAGGACTTCATCATCGACCCTCTTGCCCTGGACGATCTCGCTCCCCTGGGAAAGATCTTTAGCGATCCGAGGATCGAAAAAATATTCCATGCTTCGGAATATGACATCCTGATCCTGCACGAGGACTTCAATTTTCGCTTCAAGAACCTGTTCGATACCATGCTGGCAGCCCAGATCCTGGGCAGGAGCAAATTGGGGTTGGATGCACTGCTCAAGGAATTTATCGGCATCCAGGTCAATAAAAAATATCAGCGGTCTGACTGGGGCAAACGGCCGCTGCCCAATGATATGCTGAAATATGCCCAGATCGATACCCATTACCTGATCGAAATCCGGGATCGGTTGGCAGCAGAATTAGAGGCCGCGAACCTGACATCAATTGCCAGGGAAGATTTTGCGCGAGCCTGCCTGGCCTATCAGCACATCAAGGAAGAGGAGGAGTCCGCGCTGTGCTGGAAGATCAATGGAGCCAGGAAATTGACCCCCCAGCAAGCCGCTGTTTTGAACCAGCTCTGTGAATACCGGGAACAAGTCGCTCGTAAAATCGATAAACCAGTCTTTAAAGTTCTCGGAGCTAAAACGCTCTTCAAATTGGCAGAAAATTCCCCAACGACAAAAGCCCAGCTGCTCAAGCTGGATCTCCCGGGGAAAAAGAACGTTGAGCGCCATGCTGAAGGTTTGCTGGCTGCCATACAGCGCGGATTAGATTCCAAACCGCTGCAACCGCCCCGCCGGGAACGAGTTGACGAATCCTATTTGGCCAGAGAAAGCGCCCTGCGCAACTGGCGGAAGCAGGCCGCACGGAAAATGAAGGTTAACTCCGCTGTCGTGATGCCCAGAGACCTGCTCTACAAGACGATCGCGGAGAACCCCCGGAACAGGGCGGAGCTTGGCATTGTTCTGGAAGATGTACCCTGGCGGATGCAAAAATTTGGGGATGATATCCTGTCCGTCATTCAGAAGGCCAATCAAACCGGGAGGCAGAGGTGAAAATCCATTTTCTAGGAGCTGCCAGGACCGTTACCGGATCAATGCACCTGCTGGAAATCAACGGAAGCCGTTTGCTGCTCGACTGCGGTTTATTCCAGGGCCGCAGAGCCGAGAGTTTCCGCCGAAACCGCACGCTGCCGTTTTCAGCGGAGGAGATCGACGCGGTGATCCTGTCCCACGCCCACATCGATCACAGTGGAAATCTCCCCCATCTGATAAAAGCCGGCTACCAGGGGCCGATCTACACTACCCCGGCTACCGCTCACCTGGCCAATATCATGCTGCTGGATTCCGGCTATATCCAGGAGAAGGATGCCGAATACATCAATAAGAAACGGGCCAAACAGGGGAAAAAACCGGTCGAACCGCTCTATACAAAAGAAGATGCTGCCAGAGTGTCTCCCCAGTTCTCCGGAATGCATTACCAGCAAGCCTTCCAGCCCATTCCAGGCGTGCAGGCTCACCTGGAGGACGCCGGGCACATCTTAGGGGCAGCTGGCGTCGTACTCGACATTCAGGAAGGCAGCCGCTCTTTCAGAGTGTGGTTTTCTGGTGACATCGGGCGTCCCGGACTGCTGCTGCTGCGCGATCCAGTGCTGCCAGAACAGGCGGATTACTTGATCATGGAATGCACCTATGGGGATACTAAGAAACGGGATCCGGAACAAGCCTTCCTGGAATTAAAGGAGGTTGTCCAGCGAACCGTTGAAAGAAAAGGCCGGGTGATCATTCCTGCCTTCGCAGTTGGTAGAACGCAAGAACTGGTATTCGGACTGCATAAAATGATCAAGAACGGAGATATACCTGAGATCCCGGTATTCGTTGACAGCCCGCTGGCCATCCGCGCCTCCCAGGTATTCAAGCAGCATCCAGAATGTTTCGACGAAGAGACCCGCCAATTCATCGCTTCAGACAAACACCAGTCTGCCCTGGGTTTCGACCGCCTGCACTATACCCTGTCTGTGGAAGAGTCGAAGAAAATCAACTATACCAAACCTCCCTTTGTGGTCATCTCGGCCTCCGGTATGGCTGAAACCGGGCGCATTCTGCACCACCTGAAGAACAACATCGAAGATCCCCGCAATACGATCCTGATCGTATCCTGGCAGGCACCATACACCCTGGGCAGACGTTTGGCTGACCAGGAGAAAGAAGTCAAGATCTTTGGAGAGAAATACCACCGGAAGGCAGAAGTGGTCACCATCAATGGGTTTTCTGCTCATGCCGGCCAGGAAGGACTGCTGGCATATGCCCAGTCAACCGAAGATACCCTTAAAAAGGTCTTCCTGGTCCACGGAGAACCCCGGGGCGCTGAGCCTCTCATGCAAAAGATGAAGGAAAGAGGGATTACAGACATCACCTATCCAAAAAGGGGTTCGGTGATAGAGATCTAGATGGAACTACTGGAAACCGCCCTGTTTGAGCACCACTGACCCCTGGGGCGCATTTAACTTTTCACTCAAAAGGGGACATTTTATCCGAAGCAGGAAGAACACCTTGTCACCCTGCTCATCCATGGTCTCGTAGTTTGCTTGACCTTTGGAAAGCACCAGGCTGGACCGTTCGAACAATTCCCTGAATTCCGGCGCTGTCTGGCTGAGAACTGTACCGGGGGAACGCGTGCCGTTCTCAACAATCTCCGCGAGCTGGTCAATGCCCGCCGCCTCTGCGTCTTGCCGGCCGGCATCGTTCAAGATCGGCCCGCTTTTCACTGCATAAATAACCGGTATTGACAGGGTCTCTATCAATACCCGGTCGAATACTGTCTCACCAACATTATCTGCCAGCACCAGCAGGTGGGAAACAGTGCTGAGCCTTTCCCGGAACGCTTCCAGTCCGCCTCCAACCAACCGCCCATTCACTGAGGCTTGCACTTCGGTCCAGAGATCATAATCCTCGATGTGAATGACATCGATCACGTTGCCCGCCGCACTGATCTTGAGTGCTTGTTCAAGGGGGTCAGTTCCCTGGCCTGCCAGCTGGCGCAGGTCATCCAGATAACTCATTGCCAATTGGTGACTGGCTTTTTTCTCTTCCAGATAGAGATCATCCAGATCAATCGTTTCCCGGATGATCCGGTTTGTCTCTCCGGCGATCTCAGAAGGGCTTAAGTTTGGGTCTGCGAGAGCAAGGCAGTTCAAGACCTTTTTCAGCGCCTGGAACTGGATCTCAGGTTCTATCTGGTTTTGTTGGAGAACGTTGACCGCCTGCCTGACCATGCAGGGATAACATGTTGGATAAGTGCGCATGGGCTGGTCAGCTCAGATTGACTTCCGGGACCGCTTTTTGAATATATTCCCGAATCTCCCTATCGCTCTTAAGATCGAGCGCTGTCTCAGCTACCTGTCGGGCATGCTCCATTGATATAGAGCGGATCAAGCGCTTGGCAAAGGGAATTGCCGGGGGATTCATGCTGAACTCATCCAGTCCCAAACCCAGCAGGATAGGAATAGCCAGGATCTCGCCTGCCATCTCTCCGCACAGACCGACCCATTTCCCCTTTTGGTGGGCAGCATCAATGACCATTTTGATCAGCCGGAAGACTGCCGGCTGGAATCCCGATGCCAGCGTGGCTACCTTGGCATTGGTGCGGTCGGCTGCCATAGTATACTGGCTGAGATCATTGGTTCCAATCGAGAAGAAATCAACCACCTCCGCCAGCTGATCAGCCAGGATAGCCGCAGAGGGAATCTCGATCATGATGCCGACATCCATCTCTTCTGCCAAATCCTGTCCCTCTTCCCGCAGTTCGGTCCTGCATTGCTCCAGTACTGACCGGACATTGAGCACGTCATCGACAGAGGCAACCATAGGGAACATCAGCTTTAGGTTATTCCCATAACCAGCCCGCAAGGCTGCCCGCAATTGGGGCTTGAAGAGTTCCGGCCGCTCCAGGCAGAGCCGGATCGCCCGCACACCCAGGAAAGGATTGTCTTCCGGGCTCATGTCAATATATGGGATATCCTTGTCGCCGCCGACATCCAGTGAGCGCAGGATGACCGGTTTTTCGCCAAAGGCATCGGCGATGGATTTATAACTTCGATACTGCTCTTCCTCGCTGGGTAAATTATCGCGTTCCAGGAACAGGAATTCGGAACGCAGCAGCCCGACCCCTTCAGCTCCTGCTTCGTGAGCTGGCTCGATACCATCTTCGTTGCCAATATTGGCTACCACTTCAACCTGGTGGCCGTCAAGGGTGATAGCTGGTTTATGGGTAATCGCTTCTGCTTCTGCCTGGATTTTAAGGAATTTTTTCTGTCGCCCGCGAAATGCTGTCAGCTGGTCTTCATCCGGGTTGATGACCACTTCCCCCGCATCCCCGTCGACCACCAGGCTGTCACCCGGCTGGATCTCGGAAATCCCTTCACCGGCTCCGACGACAGCTGGGATGCCTAAACCCCGGGCCAGGATCGCCGTGTGGGAAGTAGAACCGCCTTTGGCTGTGCAAAATCCCAAGACATAGGACTTGTCAAGCAGCACAGTGTCAGAGGGAGTCAGGTCGTCGGCGACGATGATCGCCGGTTCTGTCAAACTAGTAGCCGGTGAATCAAAATTCCCCAGCAAATTCCTCAAACAGCGCGAGGTGACATCGCGAATATCCAGTGCCCTGGCACTGAGGTATTCATCATCGATCGCTTCCAGCTGGCTGGCAAATATTTCCGAGGTTTCAAGCAGAGCTGATTCAACATTGATCAGTTCAGATTCCACCCGATTCTTGACCGCTCCAACCAGCTCGGGGTCCTCAAGCATCATTTTTTGGGCATTGAAAATTTCCGCCGCTTCGATGCCGCATTCTTTTTTAGTGACCAGAAAAGCCTGATCCAGCTGTTTTCCTGTCGCTTCGCGGGCCAGTTTGAAGCGCTGCAGCTCGGCTTCTGGGTCGGCGATTGACGTGGTCTCAATGATCAGTTCTTCGTGGCCAAACACAAAAGCAGGGCCGATCGCAATTCCGTACGATGCTGGAATTCCAGAGACGATCTTCATCAATCCTCACCAAAATTGTCGTTCACGAGCTCTTCCAGAGCTTTAAGAGCGTCCTCAGCATCCTCGCCTTCAGCTTTGATGATGATTTCTGAGCCCTGGTGAGCACCCAGGGTGAGCACAGCCAGGATGCTTTTAGCATTCACGGTGTTATCCCCGTGAGTGACCTCGATATCACTGTTAAACCTGGCAGCAGTCTGCACAAAAACTGACGCAGGTCGGGCATGGAGTCCGACTTTGTGATTGACAGTAAGTTTGATCTCCGGCATAAACACTCCTGACTAGTAATTCATTAAAATCGGGTTCTCGAACGTCGTCTTCAGGTCGGCGACAAAGCGGGCAGCTACGGCGCCATCGATGATACGGTGATCTGCCGATAATGTAAAGCGCATCACCGGGCGGACTGCAATCGCTCCATCTGGCAGAGCCCGGACTTCCTGCTGGGTAGCTCCGATCGCTAAGATGGCGGCTTCTGGCAGATTGATGATGGCGTTGAACTGTTCAACGCCGAAAGGACCCAGATTGGTGATCGTAAAGGTCCCGCCTTTGACATCCGCGCTGGTCAGCTGATCATTTCGAGCCCGGTTTACCAGATCGATGGTCTCTTCAGCGATTCCGCTGATCCCTTTCCTGTCAGCATTCTTGATCACGGGCACGATCAAACCCTTCTCAAGTGCTACAGCCACGCCGATATTGATCTCCTGATGAAGGATGATCTCATCCTCTACCAGCGAGCTGTTGACCATCGGATGGTCAACCAGAACCATCGCCACTAATTTTACCAGCATAGCCGTAACGGAGACCTTCTCGCCTTTCCGTTCCAGGGCAAGATCATTATAATCTTCCCGGGCCTTGTTGAACTTGGTCATATCCACAGCGACTGTAAATTGGACATGGGGGATCGATTGGTAGCTGGCTGTCATCCGGTCAGCGATCGTGCGGCGCATCCCGATCAAGGGGATCCGCTCTCCACCCTGCACTTTCGCCGCGGCTGGTTGGCCTGCCCGGGGTTGGAAGTTTTCCACATCATAGGCCTGGATCCTGCCCCCAGGACCCGTCCCTTGCACTTGCGCCAGATCCACTCCCTTGAGACGAGCCGTCCTCCGGGCTGCAGGGCTGGCGATCAGTTCCCCGGATTGAGCCTGAACCGGTTCAGAATCCAAAGCCGCCTGAATATCGTCTTTGGTGACCTTGCCGCCTTTTCCGGTCGGCTCGACAGTGGAGAGGTCCAATCCGTGACTTTCCGCCATTTTTCTGGCAACTGGAGTTGCCTTGACGGAGGAGCTTTCCCGAACCGGTTGGGCTACCGCAGGAGAGGGTTCAGGGGCTTTAACAGACTCCGCCGCCCCTTCTGGAAGTTCCTCCCCTTCCTCCAGGATGTAGGCAATCACCGTGCCGATTGGGACCACATCTCCAGGGTGGGCGGAAATGCCCTCCAGGATACCGGTTCCGGGGGCTTCTACATCTATGGCGATCTTATCAGTCTCGATCACCAGGATGGTTTCCCCTTCTTCCACCTGCTGCCCGTTTGTTTTCAACCATTCCACCACTGTCCCGGTTTCCTGATCCATATCCACTTTGGGCATTATCATTTCAACAGCCATATCACACCTTCAGATTTGCTAACTCTCTGGCTTTAACGATGATATCTTCCACCTGGGGAACTGCAGCTGACTCTAGGTTCCGGTTATAGGGAATGGGCACTTCCCGGCCGGCCAAGCGCAAGATAGGAGCTTCCAAATATCCAAAAGCTTCGCTCTCTGCGATCACGGCCGCCAGCTCTCCCCCAAATCCCCCGGTCTTCACAGCTTCGTGGACGATCAGCACTTTGCCTGTCTTTTTTACAGAATTGACAATCGACTCTGTATCAAGTGGGCGCAGGGTGCGGGGATCGACCACTTCAACATCGATGCCTTCCTGGGCTAGCTGCTCTGCTGCTTCGAGAGATTTCTTGACCATGATAGCTGTGGCAATAATGGTCAGATCCTTTCCCTGCCGCTTGATGTCAGCTTTGCCGAGTGGGATCTCATACATCTCTTCAGGAACTTCACCTTTGGTCTTATAGAGCAGCTTATGCTCAATAAACACCACCGGGTTATTATCCCGAATGGAGGAGATCAGCAAACCTTTCACGTCATAAGGCGTGCTGGGCATCACTACTTTCAAGCCAGGCACATGCACGAACCAGTTTTCAAAGCTCTGGGAGTGATGTTCGGCTGCCCCGGTCCCTGATCCAGCCGGGGTCCTAAGCACCAGGGGCACTGTGGATTGGCCTCCAAACATAAAGCGCAGCTTGGCTGCCTGGTTCACCAGCTGCTCTGACGCCAGGGTGGTGAAATCCATGAACATGATCTCAGCAATCGGCCGCATACCGATCAAAGCAGCCCCTGTGGCCGCTCCAGTCAAGCCTAACTCTGTGATCGGGGTGTCGAGAATGCGCTCATGACCGAATTTCTCCAGCATGCCGTAGGAGACCTGGAAGGCTCCCCCGTATTCCCCAATATCTTCACCGATCAAAAATACCCGGGAATCCCGCTCCATTTCCTGGGTCATGGCTTCCCGAACTGCTTCTAAATATGTGATTTCCCTCATGGCGCGTACACCCCTTCTTCCAAAGTATCAACACTTGGATCGGGACTGGCTTCCGCAAAGACTCTGGCTGCCTCAATATCGGCATAAGCCCTGTCCTCGATCTCCTCAGCTTCCTTTTCAGTCAGCAGCTTCTCTTTCAAACAATAATCATGGAAGCGGCCGATGGGATCCTTCTTTTTCCATTCTTCAATTTCTTCTTTGGTGCGGTAGCGATTGCGGTCGCTCTTGGAATGTCCCCGCCAACGGTAGGTATCATTGACCACCAGGGAGGGGCCTCCTCCACTGCGGGCCAGGTCAACCCCTTTCTGGACTGCTTCTCTGACTGCAATGAGATCATTTCCGTCCGTGGAGGTACTGGCCAGTCCATAGAGTTCGCCGTGAGCAGCGATCTTCTTGGAAGTCGTCCAATCACTGGCTGCAAATGACATGGCATATTGATTATTCTCACAGATGAAAACCACTGGAACCTGGAAGAGCTCAGCTAGAATCATGGATTCGTGAAAGGCGCCTGTTGATGCCGCCCCGTCACCAAAGAAGGACAGCAATACCTGGTCCTTGGCTTCCATTTTGAGGCCAATGCCGATCCCGACTGCCATGGGGATGCCGCCGCCCACCACGCCATTGGCACCCAGGTTTCCGCCCTTGACATCGGCAATGTGCATCGATCCCCCCCGTCCGCGGCAGTAGCCGTTCTCCTTGCCATAAAATTCTGCCATCATCAAATTCAGATCGGCGCCTTTGGCGATGGTCAGGCCGTGCCCGCGGTGATGGCCGATGATGAAATCATCCGGCTCTAATGTGCTGATTGAACCTACCGCAGAGGCCTCCTGGCCGATGGAAAGATGCATGGTGCCGTGGATCTTTCCGGCCATATAGCTCTTCTCAGCCTGCTCCTCAAAAGCCCTGATCTGATACATTTGCAGCAGATATTCCGCTGCTTGTTCCTTCGTTAAGGTCATACCTTCCTACCTCCCCATTAATTTTTGCATTTCCTCTACCAATTTTTCCAGCTCCTGATCGTTGATCGTGTAGCTGTTTTCCTGCGTTGGGAAAATCCCGGTTTCCACCTCTTCGCGAAACTGGGACAGCGCTCGTACTATCATATCAGAAAGATCAAGATATACCTTTAAAAATTTTGGCGACAGCTCTTTATATAAACCCAGCATATCCTGGGTTACCAGAGCCTGACCATCACAGGCTGGGCCAGCACCGATGCTGATGGTTGGGATCTGGATGCTCCTGCTGATCACCTCCCCCAGCTGCATGGGAATACATTCCAGGACGATCGCACAGGCTCCCGCGTCGCAAAACGCAATTACATCCTTGAGGATATCGGAAGCCTCACTGGCAGACCTTCCCTGGATGCGGATCGACCCCGAGAGCACGATGTTCTTCTTGGTAATGCCCACATGGGCGACCAGCGGTATCCCGGCCTCCACGATAGCTGCCGCTGTCGGAGCATCTTCTCTGGTTCCTTCCAGGTGGACGCCATCTGCTTTGCCTTCTTTCATCAAGCGGACAGCGTTCTTGACGGCCAGCTCCTCGGTCTCGTAGGATCCAAAGGGCAGCGTTGTCACCACCATGGATTCGCCAGCCCCATTGCGGACTGCCTGCGTGTGGTAAACCATTTCATCCATACTGACCGATACTGCTTCCGGTCTGCCCAAACCAACTGTCCCAACAGCGTCACTTACCAAAATGATATCCACCCCGGCCTGATTGATGAATCTTGCCAGAGGGAAATCATAGGCAGTGAGCAGGGTGATTTTTTCCCCTCGCTGTTTCTTTTTGATTAGCGAAGAGGGGGTTACTTTTTTCATATCACCAGCCTCCTGGATCCTGGGGTCTGCTTATTCTTTCGTCGACTCAGGAAGCAGATTCTCGAGATCCATGTGGGGTCCAGGTATGATCCGGGACGTGATCACCTTTCCCAGTTTGGCAGCAGCTTTCCTGCCTGCTCCCAAACCCTCAAAAGTATGCCATCGCCATCCGGATCCAGCAGGTCCGTGTCACTTCGACCGCTACGGCTTCGGGCACGATGGCCTTTGTCGAGGGGCGCTACAGCGGCGACCCGTTTGTGGCCCGGCATTGTCCGGAATGCGGGGCGGC
>JARROG010000009.1:0-20604 GCA_037384185.1 Anaerolineales bacterium
TCGGGCGTCTGGCACGACAAGCAGGAGCAACTGGTCGTCGTCAACGAGCAGGCGGCAATCGTCGCGGTGTCCCCCGGCGCCGAGGTTCAGATCGACGGCGCGATCCTGGACTCTGACCTCGCGGTCGGCGAGCTGCAGGTCGACGACGGCCGCCCGAAGAACTTCCGGCTGGTCCGCAACCACGCGGTGGTCGACAACGTGCAGCTGCTGGTCACCACGAACGCGGTTTTGATGAGCGATCTGCGGCCATTTGACGTAAACGCTGGGCCCAGGAAGCTGAAGGGCAGGAGAAGCTGGTGGAGGGAATCCGCCTCAAGTTGGTCTCGCCCGCCGAAGATGCTTACGATAAGTATTATCACCAGATCTCAAATCCCCTGCTGTGGTTCATCCAGCATCAACTCTGGGACGCACCCCGCTCTCCGAACTTCACGGCGGAAACCTGGGATGCCTGGGAAAACGGCTACCTGGAGGTGAATCGTCAGATAGCGGCTGCGATTGCTGAAAGCGTCCAGAATGAAAAACGGCCGGTGATCATCTTTCCCCAGGACTATCAGCTTTATCTTGTCCCCCGGTTCTTGCGCGAAAAACTGGGTCAAAAAGTCCAGATCCAGCCCTTTATCCACATCCCCTGGCCCAGTCATGACGCCTGGAACATGCTCCCGAAAAGGATTCGGGATGCCTTGCTTTACAGTCTGCTGGATTCTGACGGGATAGGATTTCAAACCCGGAAGGATGCATTCAATTTTGTTCAGACCTGCCGCTATTTTCTGTCAGATGTCCAATCCCGGGGGCATAGGGATCGCCTGTTCATCGGTGACCGCATGGTCCCCGCCCGAGCATATCCAATCTCCGTGGATGTTGAGAAGGTTCAGGCGTTGGCGGAGGAGAACGAAACCGCCCTGCTCAAAGCGCAGCTGATCAACTCGATCAGCGATCATCAGCTGATCCTGCGGGTAGATCGCATCGAACCCAGCAAGAATATTTTGCGGGGACTGTTCGCCTACCGGTCTCTATTGGAGATGCACCCTGAGCACAGAGAGAAAGTCCAGATGCTGTGTTTGCTAGTACCCTCCCGCATGGATGTGGTGGAATACAGGGATTATATGCAGGAGATTATGGCTCAGGCAGGTACGATTAACGCCACTTTCAGCAGCCCGATCTGGGAACCTGTGCGTTTGATCATCGGTGATAATTACGCCCGGGCGATCGCTGCCATGCAGCTTTATTCAGTGTTGTTCGTCAATCCCATCAAGGACGGCATGAACCTGGTTGCCAAGGAAGGTGCATTGGTCAACCAGAATGATGGCGTGCTGGTACTTTCGGAGCAGGCTGGCGCTTATGCCGAGCTGGGCGAGCACTGTCTCGGAGTCTCTCCCTTTGATATCTTCGGAACTGCCCAGGCCCTGCACGAAGGTCTGACGATGTCCCCTGAAGAACGCCGAAATTCCGCCCGAGCCCTGCGCGAAATCGTAGCCAGTCGGGGCGTGAAGGACTGGTTCAAGGGGCAGGTCGATCAAATGCTGACCGGGGATTGAATACCCTCAAAGATTTTCTTCTCGGAAAGGAACTTTGCCTCAAATGGCCAAATTCACCGGCTGTAGGTACCCATCAGCTCGGCCTGGCCGATGACGTGTCCTTCCATGGCGGCCAGCAGGGTTTCTTTATCAGCGCCGGGATTTAGCTTTAGCTCGGTATCCAGGGCGTAGATCTTGAAATAATAGCGGTGCGTACCAGAAGGAGGGCAGGGACCTCCGTAGCCGGTCTCGTTCCAACTGTTGAGGCCGTCCGTCCCAGAATGATCCATACCCTGGCGCAGTCCGGAGACATCAAATGGAAGATCGTAGATCACCCAATGCACCCAGGTTCCCACCGGAGCGTCGGGGTCATCCATGATCAGTGCCAGGCTTACTGTATCACTTGGCGTGCCAAACCAGTCCAGGTCAGGGGAGATATCCTCACCATCACAGGTGAATTGAGCAGGAATGGGCTCGCCGTTGTTAAATGAAGGGCTGGTCAATGCCATTTCCATCGGGATTTCTCCTTCTCCATTGGGATTGCTTTCTTTCTCAGGCTGATCATTTTCTCCAGCACTGAGGGCATTTTCGCTGCCTGTCGGTCCGATCACTTCCGCAGGCTCTGGATTTGGGACGCAAGCGCCCAGGATAATCACCCCTAAAATCACCAGGCACAGCATTTGAGCAGATCTTGACATCAAGAGCTCCTTGGAGTTGATTTTAATTATAGACCAGAATCATACAGCTGAAAGCTCTCAATCCTGGAGCAGGACCCGGGCAGGGGCCCCATCTGCTCCACCGATCTTGAGCGGCAGGCACAGCAAGGTATACGGACCTGGTTGGATGCCTGCCAGATTAAGTCCCTCGATGATCAGAATCCCTGCCTCCAGCAGGATCCGGTGGGTAGGAACCTGATCGGGAAAAGATGCAACGGAGAGATAGTCCACTCCAATGACCTCCACTCCGCAGGCCACAAGATATTCCGCGGCGTCGGGTGCCAAGGCCAGGAAATCTTCCTGGAAATTGTTTTCCCGATCAGCCCAGAATTTAGAATTGCTGGTCTGGAGAAGAACCCGTTTCTTGCCCTCCTGGATGCCGGCGTCACGCAGGTCCTGTGAGTGAATTGCTTGCTGTCCACTGACGGCAACGACCTCTGCAGGACCCACCATCAACTCAAGCCGGATCTGGTCGACAGTTGTGCCGTCCTCCAGAAAGTGAGCGGGTGCGTCCACGTGAGTGCCAATATGCACCGATGAGGAAAGCTGGGTGACGTTGAAATGTTCACCTTCCGCGATTGAGCTGATCTTTTCCAATCGAAGGGGTGGATCTCCTGGCCAGGTGGGCAGATCTTTTGTGAGGGTGAGGGATAGATCATAGAGGGTCATCAGATGATTCCTTAGATTTCTGGTCGCAGGTATTCAAGGCGCTTGGAAAAGTAGCTTGGCAGTAGATTGAAGATATGGGGGATGGTATTCAAGGAGCAGGTGCGGTTGGTCGCCAGGTAATCCAGCCAGAACACATTGGTCGGGATGTCGATCGACAGATAATCAGCGAATAAGGTCGCGATCCGGATTATGGGTGTGTTGATAGAGACCAGGGTTCGGTTAACCTGCATTACATCTAGTACCGCGGTGACAATTTCCCGGAAGCTGAGCTGTTCTGGACCGCCAATCTCGTATGTTTCTCGTTTGGTCTTGGGGTTGTCCAGCGTCCAGAGCAGGATATTGGCAAGGTCCTCGATCCAGAGCGGCTGCAGCAGAGTATCCCCTTGATCTGGGAGAGGGAAGATCAGCGGAATGCTCCGGATCAGGCGGGCCAGGTCAGTCGTAAAGCGATCCTGGGGACCATAAACAATTCCCGTGCGAAAGATGGTGAAATCCAATCGGCTCTTCCTGATATGGTCTTCAGCAATGGCCTTGGCTGTCATCAGTGGATAAGCCGAAGCCCGATCCGCTCCCAGGTGGCTGAGGTAGATAAAACGTTTGACCCCGGCTTCTTCGGCAGCTCGGACCATGTTGCGGGTGCCCTGGATATCAGTACCCAACAGATCTCCCTCAGCTCCCAGGGCTTCTTCGGAAGCCAGGTGATAAACGATATCAACGCCGACCAAAGCTGCCTGCAGCCCGCGAATGTCATTCAATCCCGATACAAAAGCTTCCACAGGAATGCCTTTTGGCAGGTCCGGCGTACTGCTGGAAGGGTGGATCAATGCCCGGATCTGATAATCGGTCTCTGAAAAATGGCGGGTCAGGGCTTTGCCTATAAAACCGGTTGCCCCGGTGAGCAGGATTTTCTTCATCTCCCGCATTATAGCATTTCAGGAACCTGGCGACAAAAGTGAGCAAGCGTCCTCAAAATCCTCACTCACTGGCATAAACCTTGCATCTTTAAAGGTACGAATTCAAGCCTGTTAGGAAGAGAAAACGCTTATGGACAAAGTTGGTTTTCATTATCGCAGTGATGCAGACCATTACACCGACAGGGATCTGGGTAAATGGCTGCCTCGCATTAAGGACCTGGATGCTTCCTGGGTTGTTCTCAATGCGCCGCTCACGCGGGCCATCCCAGAGGGTTTTATTGCCACCCTGAAAATGGAAGGCATTGAACCGGTGCTGCACTTCCAGATCACTCCCCTCCAACTTCCTTCAGTGGAGGAGATGGCGCTGTTCTTCGAAAGCTACAGCCGCTGGGGAGTGAAATACGTCATTCTCTTTGACCGGCCCAACCTGCAAGCAGGATGGGGACCAGAAGCCTGGGCTCAGTCCGACCTGACAGAACATTTCCTGGATCTATACTTGCCGCTGGCAGAAGCCGCTGTGGCAGTGGGTTTGGTGCCGATCTTTCCCCCGCTGGAACCGGGTGGAGATTACTGGGACATCAGCTTCTTACGCGGCGCACTGGAGGGGATCAAGCGTCGGGCGTCGAAACCTCTTTTTGACCGATTAATCCTCAGCGCTTATGCCCGCATCAATGGCAGGCCTCTTTCCTGGGGAAGGGGTGGACCGTTATGCTGGCCTGAAGCCCAACCTTATTTGACACCGGATTCTTCCCAAGACCAGCAGGGCTTTCGGATCGCTGAGTGGTATTTGACTATTTCGGAAACCGTTTTGGAAAAGAAGCTTCCCACATTACTGTTGGGAATTCAGGGACCTGCGCCAGCAGGAAAAGATCTTTCCAGGATCCTGGTTGAAGGGGCAAAATTGATCGCCCATCAGGCAGTCGATGGGGTTGAACCCCTTCCGGACGAGATTATAGGAGGAGCCTTCTGGCTGCTGGCAGCTGACGAGGATTCTACTGACCAGGAATCTGCCTGGTTCAGCCCTTCGGGAGCAGCCAAACCAGTTGTGGAGCTCTTCACGCATCATAACTCCAGCCAGCCGGCCGCCAAGAATTCCAGCGAGTTCCGGATCTCTCATTATCTACTGCTTCCCAGTTTCGATTGGGGTGTAGCGGATTGGCATTTGAACATCACTCGACCCTTCATCAAACGGCACCGGCCCACGGTCGGGTTCTCCCTGGAGGAAGCTTATCAGGCGGAACGGGTCACTGTGATAGGTGGAGAAGAACAGTTTCCTGAGGAGCAGCTCAATCAACTTCGGAGTCAAGGGATATTGGTTCGGCGAGTTGAGGGAGATGGTACAAAAATTGCATCACAATTAGCAGCTATCTAATATCAGTTATCGTCATTTGCCCTCCAAAGGGCCTGAATGCAAGGAGACAAAACCATGTTTAGCGATAATCTTTTAGAACAAAGACTAAGAGATTGGGGAGAAGATCTTCCTTATCTACCGGTGATTAAGGTTATGGGCCTGGGTGGGGGAGGCAGTAACGCGGTGGATCGGATGATCGATTTCGGGTTGTTCGGGGTTGATTTCATCATCGCCAACACGGATCGCCAGGCCATGGCCTTCAGTCAGGCGCCGGTAAAACTGCAGCTTGGTCCGGAGCTGACTCGCGGTCTGGGAGCTGGCGGAGATCCTGGTGTTGGGGAAGCTGCTGCCCTGGAAAGCAAGGATGATATCGCTGCTGCCCTGGAAGGGGCGGATATGGTCTTCTTGACAGCTGGCATGGGCGGTGGGACCGGTACAGGTTCCGTTCCGGTCGTGGCTCAGGTAGCCAAAGAGATGGGGATTATCACCGTGGCTGTTGTTACCAAACCCTTTGGTTTCGAGGTAGGCGGCCGGCAGAGGAATGCCGCTGATGGATTATTGAAACTGCAGCCGCATGTCAACACCCTGATCACCATTCCCAATGAGCGGTTGCTGCAAACAGTCTCCGAGAAGGCTACCCTATCGGAAGCTTTCTTGCTGGCAGATGATGTCCTGCGCCAGGCAGTTCAGAGTATCACAGAGCTGATCACCAGGCCGGGCACCATCAATGTCGATTTTGCCCACATTGAGCGCGTGATGAAGCTGGGCGGCGGTGCCCTGATGAGCATCGGCCAGGCGAGTGGTGAGAACAAGGCACTAAACGCTATCAAACAAGCCCTTTATCACCCCCTGCTGGAAGATATCTCGCTGGTCAATGCCTCTGGCTTGATCGTCAACTTCACGTCCGGACAGGATCTGACCTTGATGGATATCGGCCAGGCCCTCAATTATTTGCAGGACCAAATTCCACCTGATGCCGAGCTGATCTTTGGCACCACCCAGGACGAAAATTACCAGGGCCAGGTCCAGGTCAACCTGATCGTGACCGGTTTGGGAGCAACCACCTTTGAGGATGTATTTAGCACGTTTGCCCGGGCAGATCGGGATGTTCCTGCCCCGGTTCAACGTGTCAAAACTCCCCAGCCAGCAGTGGAAGGTGAAGACAAGGATGAGGAAGATGGACGCATCGAAATGGGAAAGGATCCCCTTGATGTGCCCGCCTTCATGCGCCGCCGGGCTTACGCGAATACTAATTTCAGCTTTGACCGCTGAGTTGAAAGGAGCTGGTCCCTTGAAATCCAAAACGATTGATAAAGTATCAAGAGAGGTATACCGGAAACATCCCGATCTGGATGGCGTCAAACCAAAGGTCACTCCCCGGGAGGGTGCCTCTTCCAACGAAACCCTGCTGGTTTATCAGAAGAAAGTCTCCGGTCCGGGCGGGAAAAGCATCAACCGCATTGTTCGGGCTGTTGTATCTGAAGATGGTGAGATCAAGAAGATCTCCACTTCAAAATAAGAGGAGAGAGCAGAATGAAAGCGGTTTTAGAGCGCATCGAATACAACATGTGGACCTTTCATATTCGGACCCTGGATGAATGGGATTGGCTTCGGGAAACACTGCCAAAATTTAAAACCCTCTGGGACAGGAGGGAAGAAGCTATGCCTTACCTGGTGCTGTCCATCCTGGGTTTCCCGGTCGGTGTACTGTTAGGATGGATCTTTTCTATCATGGCCTGACTCAGATTTGCGAGATAGCTGCCAGGTTGAGAACCTCTCTCAACCTGGTTTTCGTTTTAATGAAAAGAGCTGTTGTCGGAAATCTGTTGACTGACAAAAGTCACTATTTACCCTGCAAGATATTGACAAGCTCCATTTCTCTATATATTATTTGAATAGAGTTGTAATTACAGGATGATAACATTACCACTTGCTAAGTTAAAAAGTTGATTTTTCCTGAAACGACGAAAAAAACACAATAGCCGTCCCAGGTGGGTGAGGTACGACCCCCATCGCAATAGTTCATGTAACAAGGCGAATAAGGTATCAGTACATGTTTACGATTCGCAGACTAGATTTGATCGGTTCGATATCTAAACCAGAAGAATGAATGGCTTTCAGGTATTCTGAAGGCTATTTTTATATTTAATCAATCTGACATAAAAGGAGTGCACAATGGCGGATATCAAAGAGATAGGTGTGGGCATGCTGGGGTATGCCTTTATGGGAAAAGCCCATACCAATGCTTACAAAAAACTTCCCTATATATACTATCCACCACCTGCTATTCCGGTCTTGAAAGGAATTTGCGGGCGTAATGAAAGCGCAGTGAAGGAAAATGCAGCCCGCTATGGTTATGAATACGGGACGACTGATTGGAAGGACCTCATTCAGGATCCAGAGATCCAATTGTTTGATAACAACGGTCCCAATAACATTCATGCGGAACCCTGCATCGCAGCTCTGGAAGCTGGTAAGCACACAATTGTTGAGAAGCCGCTTGCCCTGACCCTGGATGAAGCCCGCCAGATGACTGAGGCTGCCAAAAAAGCAGCGAAGAAAGGTGTGAAAAGCATGGTTTCCTTCAGCAACCGCTTTTCCCCGGCAGTGTTGTTGGCAAAACGCTTGATCGAGCAGGGCAAGCTTGGCGAGATTTACCATTTCAGAGCCGCATTCTTGCAGGACTGGTTGATCAGTCCGGACTTCCCATTGGCCTGGCGCCTGGATAAGAAGGTAGCTGGATCAGGAGTTCTGGGAGATCTGAATGCGCACAGTCTGGATATGGCTCGTTTTCTGACTGGTTTGGAAATCACGGAAGTCTCCGGGGTGACGGAGACATTCATTAAGGAACGTCCTCTTCCCTTGCAAGCTTCCGGGCTTTCCGGTAAAGGCGGCAAAGAAAAGGGAGAGGTGACAGTGGATGATGCATCTCTGGGAATGTTCCGTTTCAATAACGGCGGCTTGGGCACCATCGAGGCCACCCGATTTGCTACCGGCAGGAAATCTCTCTGGCAGATCGAGGTCTACGGCAGTAGAGGTGCCGTCCAGTTCGAATTGACCCAGAATAACCTGCTTCAGTATTTTTCACTTGACGATCCGCTTGAAACCCAGGGTTTCCGGACGATTCTGGTCACTGAAGCTGAAGTTCATGATTGGATCAAACACTGGTGGCCCCCTGGACATATGCTGGGCTGGGAACACCACCATGCCCATACAATTTTCCACTTCGTCAACTCGATTGCCAGGGATCTTGATGTAGCTCCCTGGGGTGCCACTTTTGAGGATGGATTGGAGGTGCAGCGCTTGCTGACAGCTCTGCAGCTCTCTAATAAAGAAAAATGCTGGATACCTATGGATCAAATCTAAATCAACTGCTATCTTGGACAACAGGAGATACAAATGAAGATAGGAATGTTTACCGCGAATTACATGGATACCGATCTGGAGAAGGTCTTTCAGATGATGGCTGAATTTGGGTATGAGATGGCGGAACTGCCCGTCTTTTACGGAAACCCTCACTGTGACATCGAAGAGGTCTTGAAGGATGGTGGTAAGAAGATCAAGGACCTTGTCAAGAAGTATGGGATCCCGATCTCTGCACTCAGCAATCATACCGACAGCCAGCTTGTACTGGGCCCGCATACAGTAGACACGGACGGGCTTTACGAAGGCACTCCGGAAGAAAAGATCAAGTTTGGCATTGAGAGAATGAAAAGGACCGCTGAGGCAGCCAATGCCCTGGAGGGCCCGGTGGTCTGCGGCTTCATTGGCTGCGAGCGTTTCTCACGCTGGTTCCCGTTCCCCTATCCTCAGGGTTGGGATGAGATGGCTCAGGATTTTGTGGACCGTTGGGGAGAGATTCTGGATGTCTTTGAGAAGCAAGGTGTCAAATTCGCTCACGAACCTCATCCAAATGAATATGTCTACAATATCGAAACTGCCCATAAGAGCATCGAACTGCTGGATGGGCATAAAGCCTGGGGTTTCAATTTCGACCCGGCCAACATCATTCTTCAGGGCATCGACCCGGTGATCTTCGTTCAAGAGCTGGGTGATCGGATCTATCATGTGCACGCTAAGGACGGCGAAATAGTCGAGCACAATGTAAGACGCTCCGGCTTACAGCCTACCGGTCCCTGGGACCGGATCGACCGCGGCTTCCGTTTCAGAATCCCCGGCTGGGGTTCAGTACCCTGGAAGCGGGTGATGACTGAATTGGCTCTGGTGGGCTATGATTATGTGGTCAGCTATGAGCATGAGGACGTGGTGATGAGCAGGGAGGATGGAATTGAAAAGACCATCGAGTACCTCAGACCGCTGATCATCAAAGGCCGCTATGAAGGAAGAGGTGACAAGTTATTTGATTGATACCAATTCCAGGTAAGACCGTGCTCACCTCAAGTTAGCCTTGAGTCTTACCTTTTAACAGTATGGTTATTTGTTACATTCCCGGGAGGGGAATTATGACTACAGAAAACCCTTTGTTTCAGGAAATCAAATTTGGACCCAAGACATCCGTTAATCGCATAGCCCTCAATGCCATGGAATGTAATGATGCCGATCATGAGGGCAATCCATCCGATCTTACTTATCGGCGCTATGAAAAGGCTTTCCGGGGAGGCGCTGGTGTGATCTTCATGGAAGCGATCAGTGTGGTGGATGAATCCAAAGGCCGGATTCATCAGCTGATCGGCACCAGGGATAATCAGGAACCGATTACCAAGCTGATAAAAACCCTGCGGGAAGAGAACGATGAGACCCTGCTTTTCATCCAGCTGACCCATAATGGAGAGCTGGGCTCGTCCGAGTTTGGACGCAAAGTCTGTGTGAAACCACTGCCAGGGTTCGGCGGCGACTTGCTGACTGAGGAAGAAGTGGAGGATATCATCGACAAGTTTGTCACCTCTGCAAAAGTTGCTCATGACGCTGGAGCAGATGGGGTTGATGTCAAGCTCTGCCACGGCTACCTGGGATCGCAATTCTGCCGGCCCTACAACGATCGGGATTGGAAATACGGCGGGGCCTTTGAGGACCGCATGCGCTTTGCATACGAGATCTATGAGCGAATTGACAAGGAAATCAATGACCCGGAATTCATCGTCGGCTCCAAGATCTCGGCCTGGGAGGGTTTTCCAGGAGGAATGGGAACTGCAGGCCCAAATACCCCTGTGATCGATTTTACTGAGATCGAAAAAATGGTTCAGGGATTGGAAGAGCGGGGAGCAAAGTATATTCTCCAATCCGCGGGAAGTCCCAGCATCACCCTGGCACTGACGCAGCCAGATAAATCCATGCCTGATTATGGTTATCTGCACTTTACCTTCCAAAAAGTGATCCAGGATGCCCTCAAACCAGAGACAGTTTCCATCGGTTCAGCATATTCTATCTATTCAGATGGCAGGATCAATTACCACGCCGTCAAACCAGAGGAGAGCACATTCGTTCACTGGGCAACTAAAAATATCAGTGATGGTTATGTGGATATGGTTGCTATCGGACGTCAGTCACTGGCAGATAGCGAGCTTCCTATTAAGCTCAAGGAAGGCCGGGAGGACGAGATCCGCTGGTGCACAGCCTGCGACAATTGTGTTGAATTGTTGATCCGCCAGATGCCAGTGGCCTGTGCTACCTACGAAAAAGAATATGGAAAGGCGCTTTCCGAAGCCCGGAAGAGGGAAGGAAGGCTCCGTGAAAAACGCACCTGATTGTGTTGGTTTTGATATCTAAAATACAGACCCCCCGAATGGGGGGTCTGTAAGATTTATCTTGGCAAAAAGGGTTTGTGATGTTGATCCACTTGGAAGATTTCCGGAAAAGAATTGAGTTCAGTCTCTGTCAGCAATTTGCCTCCCGGCAGGATGTGGCTGCTTTTGTCGACAAGGCCAAGGCAGTCGGCGTGGGCGTGGTCTGTGTCAATCCGGTTCACGTTGCCCAGACTGCCCGGTTAGTGGGTGAGGCCGACATGGAGATCAGCGGCAACGTGGGCTTTCCATTTGGCAGCCATCCTGCGCAAGTCAAAGCTTTGGAGACCAGGTTCTGCGTGGAATCAGGCGCAACTCAAATCGATATGGTGATGGATGTGGGGGCGTTGAAATCAAACCTGGATGATCAGGTTCGAGAAGATATAGTGGCTGTCGTTACAGAAGCTGCGGGCCGAACAGTGAAAGTGATCATCGAAGCCTGGGTTCTCACTGAAGAGGAAAAACTGAGAGCCAGCCGTTTAGTTGAAGAGGCCGGGGCGCAGATGGTGAAAACCTCAACCGGAGTAAGGACTCAGTATCTTAAGCTGATCAATCCAGATCCTCAAGGGGCAACGTTGGAAGATATCAAATTGATTCGGACCGCAGTTAGCGCTTCGATGAAAGTCAAGGCATCGGGCGGAATCTACAGCCTGGACAGAGCGATCGACTTCTTAAAGGCAGGGGCAGATCAGCTGGGTGTCAGCAAAGGAGCTGAGCTGATCCGTGAATTCGCTGAGCGCTATCCAGAAGGGTTGGAAATCTGATTGGGTCAGTTGTTGATCGCTAGCAGAAGGAAATTGTTATGGCTGACAAGATAATTGCCTATGATCTGGGCACAGGCGGGAACAAAGCATCTCTTTACGATCGGGAAGGTACTTGCTTAGGAAGCACTTTTCAGCCTTATGAGACTCTGTATCCGGGATCCGGAAGGCATGAGCAGCGGCCAATGGATTGGTGGAACTCGGTTGTCACCAGCACCCGTCAATTACTGGCAGTGACCAATATTGATCCGCAGGAGATAGCCTGCCTGGCGATCTCCGGACACAGCCTGGGTGTGGTGCCGGTCGATAAGGGAGGAAACCTCCTCAGAGAGACGACTCCGATCTGGTCTGATTCCAGAGCTGGAAAACAAGCAAAGGAATTCTTTAAGCGAACCGATGAAAAGAATTGGTACCTGACCACCGGAAATGGGTTTCCAGCCAAGCTCTATTCCGTTTTCAAGATCCTCTGGTATCAAGACAATGAACCGGAGGTCTTCAATGAGATAGCCAAGGTGATCGGAACCAAGGATTACATAAATTTCAAGCTCACCGGTCAGCTTCGGACCGATTATTCTTATGCTTCAGGCTCTGGAGTTTATGATCTAAAAGGTTGGGATTATTCAGCTGAACTACTGGAAGTGAGCGGGCTGAATCCGGATATCTTCCCGGAGATTGTGCCATCCAGTGAGATCATTGGACAGCTCACCCCAAGTGCAGCAGAAGCGTTGGGTTTGCCGGAAAGTGTCAAAGTAGCCGCTGGGGGAGTGGACAATTCCTGCATGGCACTTGGTGCCCGGAATACTGCGCCGGGAAGACTTTATATGTCCCTGGGCTCCTCTGCCTGGATCGCGGTATCCGCTGAAGAACCTGTTCTGGATGCTGAAAGTCGTCCATTTGTGTTTACCCATGTCATGCCAGGTATGTTTACATCTGCTGTCAGCATCTTCTCAGCAGGTAATTCCTTGCGCTGGTTAAGGGATAATTTATTCCTTGATCTTGTAGAAGAAGCAATCAGGTCTGAGAGGGATGTTTATGATTTGCTTACAGCCCTGGCAGAAACCTCACCTGTTGGTGCAAATAAGCTGCTCTTCAACCCCAGTTTAGCAGGCGGTTCCTCCCAAGAACCGAGTGCGGAGATTCGCGGAGCATTTTCTGGGTTGGATCTTGGCCACACCCGGGCAGACCTGGTACGGGCTGGTTTGGAGGGGATTGCTCTTAATCTGGGAGTTGTTCTTCAGATCCTGAAGCGATTTACGTCCCTGAGTGATGAGATGGTGATCGTTGGGGGAGGCAGTAAAAGTCAGCTATGGAGGCAGATCTTTGCTGATGTGTTTGATATGAGGATCATCAAGACCAATATTGGGGATGATGCAGGCTCTCTGGGCGCTGCAGCACTCGCAGCAGTTGGCTCTGGCATTTGGAAGGATTACTCAAAAAGCGATCTGAACCAAATTGACCTGTAATTATCAGGTCTCTGTATTTGAACAATTGCTCCTGAAGGTGTAGTGATCTCCGCCTTCAGCTTGAAATGGTTCCCCATCCAGACGGAATGACATCTGATCTTTCCACAATCCCGGAACAACAGCTTATCATATTTGAAATCCCAGGCCCAGCCTGAGACCCTGCTATCTGGTGGTATGATTCAAAGTAGAAGGCGAAGTACATTAAAACTGGCAGAAAGATTTCTCTCCGCCGGTATTTTTGCCTGAAAATTGCGCTTATGAAATCAAAGCTGATGCTGGTCATCTTCCTGGTTTGTTTCAGCCTGTTCCTGTTCTTGGGGTTCAGGGCCAGCCAGGCTGTGTTTTCCGAGGATGGTGTACCGGAGATGACTTCCTCAGGAGGGACAGGGCCTGTTTTGCTGGAAGAAGTGACCTCTCAACCGCAGCCGGGAGACCCTTTCACCTTGATGATCCTGGTTGATGATCTGACGGCACTCAATCCTACATTGAACGGAGTCTGGTTGAGCCGGTCCAGCGATGGGGGGCAGGGAAGTTTATTCTTCCCCATTTTTCCTTCCCAGGCTGAGGACGGGGATCAACGAGATATCAACTTGAGAGGCGCATTCTGGCTCGATGAATCCTTCCGTCCTTCTCAGCAGTTCCAGACGATCCTGCGGGACAGGAATCTGGTCTGGCACCGGGTTATTCTCCTGGACCAACCTGCCCTGGAGGAAGCCGGGCTCATCCTTGGTGAACTCAATCCCGCCTTCCAACCTCTCAACTCGGTCGGTTTGGCTGGATTGACCTATACTGTTGAAAACCGGTCAATCGTCCAGAGCAATCAAGCGCTGTTCATCCACGAGATTTGCTCTCAACTTCCGCTGCCTGCTCACAATGATCTCCTGCAGCGCTTCCTGGAGGGTTTTGCCGGACACCTGAGGGTAGTTGGCACGACACCACTGGCTGTCACCGAATCCTGGAGTCAGGTCAGCTACTGCCTGTTCCCGACCCTGGTCCTTCCAGGGCAATAATAAGGATTTTATGATTACATCAGCTGCAGCTGCCGCACATCCTAACATTGCCTTCATAAAATATTGGGGAAATCAGGATGAATTCCTGCGAATTCCTGCCAATGGGTCCATTTCCATGAACCTGGAAGGCTTGGAGACCCGAACTACAGTGGAGTTCGACACTCAGTTGGATGAAGATAGATTAGTGCTTAATGGTGAACCAGCCGGACCGGAAGCGCTGGATAGAGTCAGCCGAACCCTGGATCATATTCGCAGGTTGGCAGATCTGGAGACAGCAGCCCGGGTGATCAGCCAGAATTCCTTCCCAACAGGTACCGGCATCGCCTCCTCCGCTTCTGCTTTTGCGGCCCTGGCGTTAGCGGCAGCCACAGCGTTAGGGTTGCGCCTGTCAGAGAAAGAGCTTTCCCAGCTGGCGCGTTTAGGATCGGGTTCTGCCAGCCGCTCTATTCCGGGAGGATTTGTCGAGTGGAAAGCGGGGAAGGATCACAATTCCTCATACGCGGAATCGCTTGCTATCCCAGAATACTGGGACCTGGTTGATTTTATTGTCTTGATCAGCAGCGAGCATAAAGATGTCAGTTCGTCCCAAGGACACAGCCTGGCTGGGTCCAGCCCACTGCAAGAAGCCAGGGTCAAGGATGCGGACCGGCGCCTGGGGATCTGCCGTCAGGCTATTTTGGAGCGGGATTTCACTTCTTTTGCCGAAATTGTGGAACAGGATTGCATTCTGATGCACAGTGTAATGATGAGTTCCACACCACCGCTCTATTATTGGCAGCCAAAAACGCTGGAGATCATCGAAGCGGTGCGGCAGTGGCGTAGGGAAGGACTGCAAGTTTGCTTCACAATCGATGCCGGCCCGAATGTACATGTGCTTTGTCCGGGATCGGAAGCGGAGGCAGTCAAGCGGAGATTGACCGCACTGGCGAATATTAGATCGCTGTTAAAATGCACTCCTGGAGGCCCAGCCTGGCTTCTCGAACCTTAAATCTCTGGTGTATAATCCTTTTTTCGAAAGCTTTGCGATTTGCTGGTTGATATATAGGAAGTGGATAATTTTATGATAATCAATATTTTACAGTTCATCGGCGTGCTGGCATCAATGATCATCCTGCATGAGGTTGGTCATTTCCTGGCTTGCCGTATATTTGGTGTGAAAGTCGAGGAATTTGGAATTGGCTTTCCACCCCGCATCACCCGTCTATTTACAATGAGGGGAACTGAATATACCCTGAACTGGATCCCTCTAGGCGGGTTTGTGAAACCCCTGGGGGAAGCTCAACCTGAAGTAGAAGGGGGACTGGCAGCTTCCAAGCCCTGGGTCCGGATAGGAGTTTATATTGCCGGTCCTTTGATGAATTTGCTGGTGGCAGTGATCCTGTATTCAGTGATTTTCAGCCGATTGGGAGTGCCGGACACGTCGGTCATCCAGATCCAGGATGTGGTGTCCAATTCGCCTGCCGCTGAAGCTGGCTTGCTTCCCGGGGATACCGTGCTGAGCGTCAATGGTCAGGAGCCAGATAGCTATGATGCCCTGCGGAGTGAGATCTATGCCAATCTGGGTGAGAATGTCACCATTTCCTACCAGCGCGACGGCCAGGTTGATCAGGTGTCGTTGATCCCTCGGGCAAATCCCCCGGAAGGCGAAGGCGCCATCGGCATTTTGATGACCAGTCCAGTCAAAGAACTGAATTGGTTTCAGGCTTTACCGCTGGCCGCTGCTGCCACAACCGAGCACAGCATTGCAGTGATGAAGCTGCCGGGCCAGCTGATACGCGGATCGGCTGATGCTGCCGGCCGGCCGGTAGGCTATAAGGGCATGTATGATATTTACGCGGGTGCCAAAGAAGGGCAGCTGGTGCCGGGCACGCCGGCAGATATCAATGTGCTGCTCTTTTTGGTATCTATCACCGTCTCGCTGGGAGTGCTGAATTTGCTGCCTATACCCGCCCTGGACGGTGGCAGGATCTTGTTCGTCCTGCCGGAGCTGATTATCGGCAGGCGAGTCTCACAGCAGGTGCAGAATGTGATTAACGCAATTGGCTTCATCAGTGTTATATTGTTATTAATCTATTTCAATATCCTGGACTTTACTTCACCGGTTCAACTGCCCTGATGGAAGACTCATTATTCACCACGCCCGAAGAGAAACCGTTTGAGGAGGTGCTGAAAGCACTTCTCAATCGTGATCAGGTGCTGGATCCCCTCTATCTGTACCGCCTGTCTGATATCAACCAGGAGAATCTGTCCTCATTGATCGAGATCTGGTCAGATGTCCATGTTGAAAGGCGCCGGGCATTGATGGAGGACCTGGAACTGCTGACAGACAGCAATACCTTGCTGTCCTTTGAGCCGATTTTCAGGATGGGTTTGAAAGATGAGGATGAGCAGGTGCGATTTTTCGCTACCCGCGCGATAGAGATATTTGATACGGATGATCTGATCCCCCATTTTCTCTCTGTTTTGACAACTGATCCTTCAGTGGATCTCCGGGCGGTGACTGCTTCTGTGCTGGGGAAGTATGTGTACCGGGGAGAGCTGGATAAAATCGATAAAGACCAGCAGATTGAAATCGAAGATCAGCTGCTGGAGATTCTGGAGGGCGACCATCCCTTGGAGATCCAGCGCCGGGCCTTGGAAGCGATCAGCTACTCCTCCCGCGATGAGGTCCGCGATCACATTCTCAAGGCCTATCACAGTGATCTGGAAGAATGGTTGGCAAGTGCGTTGTTTGCCATGGGGCGGTCGTACGATTATGAAAATTACAGCGATCTGGTGATCGACAAACTCCAGCATACCTCTCCGAAAGTTCGATTGGAAGCAGTGCGGGCCTGTGGTGAATTGGTCCTGGAGGATGCCGTCCCGATAATTCTCGACTTGCTGAATGATCTTCCGGATATCCGGCGAGCTGCCATCTGGTCCCTGTCCCAAATTGGGGGAGAGGACGCGGGACTAGCTATCCAGGAGCAGCTAGATGGAGAGATCAACCCGGATGAGGAAGAACTTCTCCAGCAGGCTGTGGATAGATTAGATTTCCTGGAAGAGGGAATCGACATGGCGGTTTTTGATTTTGATTTCGACGAGGATCAAGACTACCTGCTGGATGATTACGATTATCAGCAGGACAGCTACGATGATAACTTTGATGACGATGATTTCGATCTGGGCAACTTTGAGATCGATGATGACCAGTGGCTGGAATGACTCGGTTTGAATCGACTGCCATGTCTTTAGAATACTCCCACAGTGCCTCTATCAAGTTGAAAGTAAGATTGATCGTGCTGACCCTGATCCTGGCGGCGGCTGCCTTTTTCCCGGAATTGCCGGCTGCTCTGGCGCAGGAGCCTGTGACAGTCCTGGACCAGCAGGTTGAGTACACCTTTGGGGATGAGATCACATTCCTGCTCAATTATCAAAGCGACCAGGTCGTCGAAGACATCACCCTGATCCTGGCAGCCCCCGGGCTGCCATCTTTTCTCGGGGCGGTCAACCTGGAGGAAGAAGGGCAGGGAAGCTTCAGATATTCCCTGTGTGAGCGCCCGCTGCCAGCTTTCTCCGACATTTCCTATTCTTATCGGTTTACCTTCGCCGGAGGCGAGACTGTTGCTACTCCAATCTATCATTTCACATATCTCGATAACCGCTTTAACTGGCAGGAGCTGATCGGGGACCCATTTAAGATCTACTGGTATGAAGGTGAGATCAGTTTGGCGCAGGATGTACTGGATGCCGCTTTACAGGGACAGGCAAAGACCCTGGAATTGCTGCAGCAGCCTTCCGGCGGAGATCCAATAGTGATCTTCATTTATGATTCTGCTGAGGATCTGCAGTCGTCGACGTCATTTATCGGTCAGGCCTGGGTGAGTGGTTATTCAGATCCGGCGCGGGGATCGGTTGTGGTTGCCCTGCCATCTGCGATCTCCCAGCCGCTTGACATTCAGCGATTGATCCCCCATGAGGTAGCCCATATCCTGCTTTACCGCTTTATGGGAGCTGAATTTGATTATCTGCCAGCCTGGTTGAACGAAGGCATTGCCTCTCAGATGGAAATCTACAGTTTGCCGGAATATGATCTGGCGCTGGAAAGAGCCCAGGAGGCAGGGGACCTGATCCCCTTTGCCCAGCTCTGCCAGGCGTTCCCCACCGACGAGAATTTGGCTTTGCTGGCTTATGCCCAATCGGACTCCCTGGTATCGTATATCCAACGCAGTTATGGACTGCCCGGCCTGCAATCAATGATCTATGCTTATGACCAGGGAGTTAGTTGTGAGCGGGGGGTTGAGCTGTCTCTGGGGATCACTCTTCAGGAACTCGAAAAAGATTGGCGCTTGGATGTATTTGAAAGGGGGAAATATTTGACGCTTATCTATATCTTTGTTGGGTTGCTGCTGGTTCTGCTGGCGGCTTTGGGAGGTTTCATTTATTATAAGACCAGGCAAGATCCTGAGGAGAAGGATTGGGACGAAGATGAACTCTACTCCTGAAAGAAGGATGCATGCAAAGGTAACAGGCAGAGTGCAGGGAGTGGGCTTTCGCTATTTTGTACTCAGAGAAGCGCAAAGTCTGGGCTTAACAGGCTGGGTCAGAAACCGCTGGGATGGCTCCGTTGAGGTGGTTGCTGAGGGGGATGTTGAAGAACTGCGGTCCCTGGCTGGCGCTTTGGAAAAAGGTCCACCTTCATCTTCTGTGACCAAGGTCGACACAGATCTGCAGACAGCCAGCGGTGAATTCGGTTCTTTCCACGTACGTTCTACTATCTAAGACGAGTCTGAAAAGCCCAATCCCCTGCGGTTCAAGGATATGAATCTACCCTGACCGATGATCAGGTGGTCTAACACCTGGATATCCAGCAGTTTTCCTGCCTCAATGATGGCTTTGGTTATGGCGATATCGTCCGGGCTGGGCGATGGATCTCCGCTCGGGTGATTGTGGATGATGATCAAAGCTGCAGCATTTTCTCGGATGGCTGGGCGGAAGAGTTCACCGACTCGAACCTGAGAAGAGTTCAAAGATCCTTGATAAATAATTTTGATTCCCAGGACATGATTGCGGGTATTGAGGGTGATTACCCGGAGCTGTTCCTGCTCCAGGGCGCTCATCTCATATTGAACAAGGTCAGCTGCATCCTCGGGACTTTGCACCACCGGTCGATCTTGAGTAGACTGTGTGGCAAGCCGTCGGCCGAGGTCGATTGCGGCCTTGATCTGAGCTGCTTTGGCTTTTCCTATTCCATGCTGGGCACAGATTTCGGCGTAACTGGCTCGCTGCAAACCGGGTAATCCGTTGAACTCCCTAAGTAAGCGCTGACCGACCTGGACGGCATTTTCCCCTGCTACGCCGGCCCGCAGCAGGATAGCCAGCAGTTCCGCAGTGCTGAGCACATTGGCCCCCATCCGGGCCAGCCGTTCCCGCGGACGCTCCTCGACATGCAGGTCCTCAATCCGGGACGTAGTAAGCCTTTCATCCATTTCCCCCTCCTGTTCTGGTTTCAATTTTTATACAGATTTTATACAGAAAAATCAGTCAAGAGGCAATAGACCGGTTGAATTAGAGCCGCGAAACTTGACAAACGAAATAAGGTATAATCGAATCTCAGGAGGCTGTGAATGAGCTTCAATCCATCTTTTTTGAATAACTTCTTGTTGATTGCTGCTGCCCTGGGAGGCGCATTTCTAGCTGCCTTGTGGCTGAGTTTGATTATCTGGACTTATCGGGATGTCCGAGATCGGGTCCGGGATCCCTTGGTGCGTATTCTGGCTGTGCTGCTGGCAGCGGTGTTGTTCTTGCCAGGAGTAGTGGTATATCTGATCCTCCGGCCGCCACAAACCATGGAGGATGAGTATCAGCATATGCTGGAAGAAGAGGCCCTGCTTCAGGCGATCGAGGAGCGTTCGGCTTGTCCAGGCTGTGGCAGGAACACGGCGGACGACTGGATCATTTGCCCCAATTGTTATACCAAGCTGATGAAGACCTGCCATGCCTGTGGCCGGCTGATGAAGCTTCCCTGGAGTTTGTGCCCTTATTGCGGCACCCCTGAGCCAGGCAAACGCATTGAAGACTTGACGGTCACAGATGCAACTCGGGGAATGGATGTTCAGGATGAAGCGGTATACGAGCCGGATGAGGACAGCGAGTCTCCGCCCAGCGGTTTGGAGGATTTAGAGGATCTTTCGGACGAGGACTTGATCAGTCAGCTTTAATTTAAAAAGAAAAGAATTTCGAGAACTCGGTATGGATTATATGCTTTTGGCAGATATTTTGATGTGTGATTTTTCACCGGAAACTGCCGTAAAATATTATGAGAAAGCATTGGCGTGTTTTAAAAAAGAACAGGATTATGACGCCATATCACTTGCATTAAACCGGCTGTCATCAGCGTATGAGGCTATGGGGTTTACGCAAAAATCCTTAAGATATGAACGCCTGTCAGAAACAGCCAGATCCTGGTCGCAAACAGCGGATAGC
>JARROG010000010.1:0-13017 GCA_037384185.1 Anaerolineales bacterium
CCCTCCGTGATCACCCCGTGCAAGGCAGCTTGAATAATGGCATTTTGCTCTGCATGAAGCGTCCGAACGCAGTGTCCATTGTCCATCAGACAGCCTACCTCTGTACAATGAGGAAGTCCCCGGGGACTGCCGTTGTAGCCAGTGGTTAGGATCCGTTTATCCTGGACAATGGACACTGCGTTCGGACGCTTCATGCAGAGCAAAATGCCATTATTCAAGCTGCCTTGCATGGGGTGATCACGGAGGGAGCAACGATTTATGTCACCCATCAGCCTTGTTTTACCTGCGCTAAGACCATCATCAACGCCGGGATTTCAGAGATCGTTTATGAAAAGGAATATCAGGATGACCGCTCTCTGGAATTTTTAAAGCAAGCCGGTGTAAAAATCACTGGAGTACGGGGGATCGATAAGACCTGAGTCTCTTGAATGAGGTTCCCACTTTCCAATTAAGCATTTTGGCTGTTACCAGCTAATCAGACTCCTCATCAGCAACCAGCTGATGAGGAGTGTCTAATTTGGCATCCTTTTTAATTAGTAACCTTGACCCAGTTTCAGGTTTTAATAGATAGCAATTTTCTCCTCGTCAATTATCATTATCTTCAATAATTGTCTTCTTGTTTATAATTAACTTATATCCATATTGTCGGATCTTATCAGGAGTTCAGAGATGAAGGATCTGGACATAAAGACCCATAAATTGGCAGATCATCTTGTGTTTGAATTGAACAAATCCCTCGGATTTAAGAAAGGTGGATTATCCCACGTGCTTCTGAGGCCGTTAGTGTGGAAACCAATGTTTCGGTTCTCGGAGATGGCCGTCACCTTCGATTACCTGGTGGTTCAGGAGGGGTGGCAAAAAGCTTCCGCCTGGTTTATCAGCCATTTCGTGGACCGAGTTAAGGCATTGGGTGTTGATACATTACCTGCTGAGGGACCGCTGGTAGTCGCTTCCAACCATCCCGGGGCGTATGATTCTCTGGTAATCAGCTCTTTTATCCCCAGAGACGATCTCAAGATCATTTCTTCTGATATCCCTTTCGTCAAGCAATTCCCGGATACCAGTAAACATATGATTTTTACTGCAGCCGATCCCCACACGCGCATGAAAGCTGCCCGCCAGGCGCTTCGTCACTTGAGGGAAGGAGGGTCTTTGCTGGTTTTTGCCAGGGGGACAATGGATCCAGATCCGGCATTTATGCCTAATTCTGAGCAAGAGATCTCTCACTGGACCTCAAGTTTGGGGCTCTTTCTCCGCAGTGTCCCTCAGACGCAGGTGGCAATCTCATTGATCAGCGGAGTCCTGGAGCAGAAGTACATCAAACACCCGGCGACAATTTTCCGGGCAGGCAGAGTGAACAAGCAGCGCTTATCAGAATTCTTCCAGGTGATGCACCAGGTTCTGGTGCCAGGCAAGTTAATGGTGTCTCCTTACCTTTCATTTACAGCACCGTTTACTCTGACTGATTTGAATCTGATGGGAACGCGAGATACCAGGTTGATCACCCGGGAGATCATCAGAAAAGCCAAGCAGCACTTTGTTACCTATCAGGTCAATCTTGCGACGATCTGAGTGCACCCTGGCTTGAGATAATTAGGATGCGGTAGCTATATCCAATCGGCTTTCAGAATTCCTTTTTTTCAATCTTTGAGGTTCTTCAGCTTTCGGAACAGGAAGATCGCTGCCAGGCCAAAGTACAGGATAAAACTACCTGTGAGATAGCTCCATTTAATCGGGGTTGAAATGCTTGCCAGGAATAACCAGCCTGGGACCTGTGCGGGATACAAAGCCATACTCACTGAAGTCCCAGTATTTTCCAGCAGGTCGAAAATGCCAGCCAGCACCGGGACAAGGTTGGTGTGGAGCCAAAACCCGGAGAACCCATCCAAGCGATTAATAAACCAGCTGATACCCACCGTCAGGAAAGCTGTATATACCAAAGGGAAGAGCAGATCGAACGTCCAGCGGGCTCGAATATAGGCATCCCTTCCCTGACTTCCATATTCAGCCGCCATTTGCACTAATTGCTTTGGAGTATAGAAAAATGACAGATCGGGTGATTGAGCTTCCCCGCTGGCCTGATCAGCAGCTGATGCTTGCCCGGGAAGCACAAAGATCATGAAGGCAATCATCAACAGCAGTGTACCTGCCATCAACCAGGTCGTGGATATCTTTCTCAACCAGCTGGAAATCGCTTTCATTCTACATCCTCCAGTGTGGCAAGCTGGTCTTGTAACGTGCTGGCGGTTTCCTGATATCCTGCCAATTTTTCCCTTTCCTTGTCGACTACAGGCTGGGGTGCTTTCTCCGCAAAGGGGCTGGAAAGCAGTTCCTGCAAGCGGTTGATCTCTCCCTCCAGTTCTAGCAATTCGCTGGAAAGACGCTGTTTTTCCTCGGTTATGTCAACTAAACCACTGAGCGGCAGATAGATTTCCACAGGGCCGGCAACCAGGGCGATGTCCCCTGCCGGGATCTGATCCAGGGATTGGATTACGGTCACTTTCTCGGGGTCCAGGAAAGCGAGTGAGCTCAGGCTTCCCACCTGGTCCTCCAATACAGCCGTATAGTCACCCCCGACCAACTTGGCGGGAATCAGTTTGCCGGGTTTGATATTCTTTTCCGACCGGAGATTGCGGATAGTCCGGATGATGTCCTGGATGAGCTCAAATTCACTGACCTTGGTCTCTTCCCAGGTTTCTCGCTTCCTGGGCTCAGGCCAGGAAGCAATCATTAAGGCGTCCGGCCAATCTGCAGCAATATCCATCAGGGGAGAATTCAAAACTGCTTTCCGGAGGTGCTGCCAGAGTTCCTCAGTAACGAAAGGCGTGAAGGGATGCAGCAGGCGCAAACTGAGGTCGAGCACCTTGATGAGTGTTTCCACAGTGTAGTAGGCCCGGCTACCGCCCTCCGCGATCTGGTTTTTGGCAATTTCCAAATACCAGTCTGCGTATTCACCCCAGAAGAAGTCGTAGATGTACCTGCCAGCTTCGCCGTATTGATGGTTATTAAATAGTCGGTCCACATTTCGAATCAAACCCTGCATTTTCGCCCAAATCCAGGAGTCGGCCAGGGTCCAATCTGGTCCAGCCCCAATCTTTTCAGGGATATTTTCGAGGTTGCCGATAACGAAGCGACCTGCATTCCAGACTTTGTTCGCGAAATTTCGATTGGCTTCCACTTTCTGGAGGCTGAGATTGGTATTCACCCCGGGGGTGGAGCCAACCAGCATGGTGAAGCGGACAGCATCTGTGCCCATGTCATCCATGACATCAAGCGGGTCAATCACATTGTGTTTCGACTTGCTCATTTTCTGGCCGTGTTCATCCATCACCAGTCCATGCAGGTAGACGGTCTCGAATGGGATCTTACCGGTCATCTCCAGGCTGAACATGATCATGCGGGCGACCCAGAAGAAAAGGATGTCGTACCCGGTTTCCATCACGGTGGTTGGGAAGAAATACTCGTAATCAGGTGTATGATCTGGCCAACCAAGGGTGGAAAATGGCCACAAACCGGATGAGAACCAGGTATCTAGAACGTCCGGGTCCTGGTGAATGTTCTTGCTGCCACAATGCTGGCAGGCGCTGGGATCTTCCCGCGCAACGGTGAGTTCCAGACAGTCGTCACAATACCAGACAGGGATGCGGTGTCCCCACCATAACTGGCGGCTGATGCACCAATCATGGATATTCTCCAGCCAGTTGTAATAGACCTTTCTGAACCGTTCAGGGATAATCTCGATTTCCCCATCTCGGACAACTCTGAGCGCTTTTTCCGCCAGCGGAGCGATATCTACGAACCACTGGGTGGAGATCATTGGTTCAATGATCTCCCCGCCGCGCTGGGCCCGGGGAACCTGATGGACATAGTCCTCTTCTTTGATCACCAGCCCGGCGTCCTTCATGTCCCGCCAGAGATTTTTTCGGGCTTCGAAGCGGTCCTGGCCATGATATGGTCCTCCAATTTCAGTTACCATGGCTTTCTTGTCCAGCATCGAAAGCAATTCCAGGTCATGGCGCTGGCCGATCTCATAATCATTTGGGTCGTGGCCAGGGGTGATCTTTAGTGCCCCAGTTCCGAATTCCTGGCTGACATATTCATCAGCGATCACCGGAATCTCCCGATCAAGGATTGGGACCAGTACAGTTTTACCGATGTAATCTTGGTATCTTTCATCTTCTGGATGGACGGCAACTGCTGTGTCGGCCAGGATAGTCTCTGGCCGGGTGGTAGCCACAGGAATAAAAACATCTGGATTCTCTGCAAGGCGATATTTAAAGTAGTACAGCTTCCCCTGTTCTTCAACGTGTTCTACTTCCAGGTCTGAGACTGCGGTTTGCAGGGCAGGCGACCAGTTTATGAGCCGAGGACCCCGGTAGATCAACCCCTTTTCGTAGAGGTGCACGAAAGCTTCCCTGACTGCCCTTGAGAGCCCTTCATCCAGGGTAAAGCGTTCCCGGTCCCAATCGCAGGATGCTCCCAGACGGCGGATTTGCTCAACAATCCGGTTGCCGTGTTCTTCTTTCCATTCCCAGACCTCTTCCAGAAATCGGTTCCGGCCGAGCTCGTCACGGCTGGTCCCTTCTGCCTTCAATTTCATTTCAACCTGCAGCTGGGTGGCAATGCCGGCATGATCTGTACCAGGAACCCAGAGAGTCGGCACGCCTTTCATGCGCTGATGGCGGGTCATCAGGTCTTCCAGGGAAACAAATAACACGTGACCAAGGTGAAGCACACCAGTGACATTGGGTGGGGGAATGCTGATCACAAAAGGCTTCTTTTTAGGGTCATGCCCGGGCAAATTTGGATCGTTCGTGGGTTTGAAATAACCCTGCTTTTCCCAAAAATCGTACAATCGGGATTCTACTGATTTGAAATCGTATCTTTTCGGCAGCATAAGTATCTCCTGGTCGAAATCCGTCAGTGTGTCCGTTGTGACCCCGGAAAATCAAGATCACTATTCATTAATATAAAAACCCTTTTCATCCTCGAGGACGAAAAGGGCTTACCTTTCGCGGTACCACCTCTGTTTGCGCGTTGTTGTTGCGCGCACGCTCACTGCCTGTTCTTCTGATCAGGCATCTGCTGTATCGGGCATTCCCGTGTCGGTCTACTTTCCGGTGAAACTGGAGTTCTTCGACAAGCCAACCTGGGGACCTTCCGGGGAATTTGCAGAGGGAGGCTTGCAGCCGATGACCTCCCGTCTCTGACAGCTTCCAACCCCGTACTCTTCCAGGTTATCGGCCAGATCATTAATTTTCCGCATTATACACGCAGTCTGAGCCCCCGTCAACAATGATCATGTTCAGATCAAAAATCTAGTCATTTGCTTGAGAAAATGAGTAGGGATCCTCCGATTGGATCCAGGGGCCTGAAACCTTAAAATTTCTTGACTTTCACATAGCGAATATGCTATTCTTTGGTTTATTACAAGGCGGGAAATGGGTGAAATCGCTTATTCAGCGCTTATAGGAGGGCACAATTTCTATGATTCATCGGGAGCGGGTAGCGGATGATGTTTACACTTTTCAGAGTGATATTTACGCTCAAGTCAATGCCGGCGCTGTAATCGGGCAGGATTGGGCTGTAGTGATCGACACCCTTGCTTTTCCAGATGAAACACTGGCAATTCGCGAGTTTATCGAGGATGAGTTGAAAAGAAAAGTCCGTTATGTGATCAACACCCACTACCACGCAGATCACAGCTGGGGTAACTGTTATTTTCCAGGCGCTTATATTTTAAGCTCTGCTCTCTGCCGGGATTTGCTGGAGGAATTTGGAAAGAAGTCCTTAGCCAGAGCCCTTGAGAGCGACTCCACTTTTCAAAAGACCCAGATCATCCTTCCCCATTTAACGCTGACTGAGGGTGTGCTGGAATTGATCATCGGTGAAAAGACGCTCCGTTTCATCGACCTGCCTGGGCACAGCCCAGATGGGATTGGTGTTTATATTGTTGAGGACGAAGTCCTGTTTGCTGGCGATGTCTGGATGCCGATTCCCCACATTGTAGATGGAGATAGTGAAGTAATGAGGGAATCGCTCCGGAATATCGGCAAATTGACGATCGAAAATGTTGTCCAGGGACACGGTGAAGTCATCTTGCGGGGGGAGGTCAACTCCAGTATTAAGGATCGCATCCACTATCTGGATGTGATCGATAAGATCGTAGCAGATGCTGCCTTGGACGATTTTCCAGGAGAATACTTAAAGGAAAAAACGATCGAGGAATGTGGAAAAAGCCGCATCTTGCTGGGCGGGGCGGCAGAGGAGATTCATCAGCAGAACCTCCGGCACTTGTATGAGAAGGTTCACGGCGAAAAGCCTCGCTATCTCCATGCCTGAGCAAGGCATCAAACCAAACCAAAGGTTCTGGGATCTACTCAGAACCTTTTTTGTTAGTTGAGCCCTCTGGATGCTTTTTGGCCCTAAAGCCGACAATCCGCTCTGTTCCTTCCAGGAGCCGCTTGATATTTGGCCGCAGTGCCCAGATGATCAGCACTTCCGACAGCAGACCGGAAAAGATATACTGCCAGGGTTCACCAAGGACCAGATAGCGAATCAGAAAGATCAGACTGCCGATCAGGGGGAGAGCCATGGTTGCGATTGAGGCATAACCGATCACCATCACGATCAGATAGCCTAGTGGGACCATAATGAATATGCTGGGCCACCAAAGGCCCACTATAGCTCCGGCAGCAGGAGTGCCGCCCGCTCCACCACCGATCTTCAGTTTTCCCTGAGAATCTCTCTCTATCAGGAATACAGAATAGTTATGACCCAGCACCGCTAAAAACCCTGCCAGGACTTGGATCCAGTAGCTCTGTGGAAATACATAAATCGTTAGCCAGACAACAGCGGCACTTTTAATGATATCCAGCAGGGATGTGGCAAATCCGATCGGAAAACCGGCTGCGCGCATGGAATTCGTGCCGCCGGTTCGGCCGCTGGCGACATCCCGAACGTCCCTATTTGTGACCAGCTTAACCAGGATATATCCAAAAGGAATCGATCCTGCAAGATATGCCAGGATCAAGATGCCTAGAATTGAAAAAACAGACATAAAACGCCTCCACAACTGATTATAAGAGGGTCCATTTCCATTAACACAGATCCAGCTCCAGGGAAACGATTCAAGATAGGAGTGCGACGACCCAGGAGAAAGTGATGATCAAAATTGGCCAGACCACCTTCTGAATCTGCAACCGCTCTCCCTCAGCTGGAAAACTATCGTTGATTTCAATCAAGGCATAGAGCGGACCAGTGAGAGCTATTGCATAGCCAATTGAGCTCAGCGGTAAATAGTGTAGGACAGCAGCTAATTCACCTATCAGTAAAAAAGCTACTGATCCGGATACCAGAGCCCACCTGCCGCGCAGTCGCAAATGGAGAATCCGGAGATAAACCAGCAGGGAAGCCAGACTGAGAACAGGCACCCGGTAGAACAATCGGGTGCTTGCTGCATGCTGGGAGAGAGCCAGAATCAGGAAAAGCACGACGGAGAGAGCCGTTATTCCCATTTCAGATGGTATGTAATATCTATTGGACGGATCCTGGGTGATATATTCTGCTGCGAGGATTAGTGTCAGCACAATTCCGCTGCTTAAGGCCGCGATCCACCAGACTCCCCTAAAAGGCAGTTGATTAATGGCTTGTAGTAATACCAGGGCTGTCAGGGTTGGTAATATCCAGTGCACGAAAGTTGTACTTGGAGAATTTTGATCCTCCTGGCTTTCCAGCACCCAGGCTGTACCAGATGCTGCCAAACCAACAACCAGGATGGTCACCAGGGTCGTGAAATTGACCCTAATAGGAAAGATAACTCCCAGGAATGCAAAGTTCATTTCCAGGGAGGGGATGGATACAAAATGGGTGAGAGTGTAGGCCAGCAAAATGGTTCCCACCAGCAGGCTGAGCCGATTTCGATCTGGATAGACAGCTGCTTTCTCATTCATACGTCCATTCTACCTTTAATTTCCTTGGAACACGGGTTTCGGTCCTCTCTGTGTTAGACTAAAGGAGGACCAATCCTTTCAGTGGGGTGTTTTTCCAGAGTGAAAACCAAGTACAATCAAACGATTGGAAAGTGGGGAGAGCAGGTAGCAGCTGAGTACTTGAGCTCAAAAGGGTACAGCGTGCTTTCCAGGAATGTATACTTAACAGCTGGTGAGATTGATATTGTCGCCCTCCAGGCTGTGGAGGACAACCCCTTTTTGGTATTTATCGAGGTAAAAACCCGAACAAGCCTTGATCATGGTTATCCAGAGGAAGCATTCAGTAAAACGAAATATCAGCATCTGCTGAGCTCAATCGAGGAATACCTGGAAAAATCTCCTGGTCTTCCCGAAGATTGGCGAATTGATGTCATCGCTGTGGTGGGCAACCCCGGGGAATCGGATCCTCAAATCCGTCATTTTGAAGGATATGTAATCGCTGATGAAAGAGAATGAACAACCCTTGATCGTAATTGTTGGACCTACCGCTGTGGGAAAAACCGAGCTTTCCTTGCAGTTGGCAGAGCACTTCAATGGAGAGATTGTCTCCGCTGATTCCCGCCTTTTCTATAAGGGAATGGATATCGGCACAGCGAAACCAAGCCCGGAGGATCGAGCCCGGGTATGTCACCATCTTGTAGATGTCGCCTTTCCAGATGATGTGTGGAGCCTGGCGCGCTATCTGCCTCAAGCCATCAAAATTATCCAGGACATCCAGAGCAGGGGAAAACTTCCATTCCTTGTAGGGGGAACAGGGCAATACATCATGGCTGTGGTCCAGGGCTGGGATCTTCCTGAGGCAAAGCCGGACCCCGGCTTGCGAGAGGTGCTGAATGATTGGGCGGAGATCGTGGGAGTTGAAGGCCTGCGAAGCAGGCTCCGGGTTCTTGATCCTCCGGCAGCTGCCGGGATCGATGGGCCCAACCTGCGCAGGATCGTCAGGGCATTAGAGGTTATCCTGAGCACGGGGGAAAGATTTTCCGACCAGAAAACTCGCCAGGGATCTCCCTTCGATTTGCTGCAAATTGGCTTGATCCGGCCGCGGGAAGAATTGTATCAACGCATCGACCAGCGGGTCGAAAATATGCTGGATACCGGATTGGTTCAGGAAGTCAGGGCGCTTTTGGATACGGGATACAGTCCAGAACTATCATCACTGTCCGCAATCGGGTATAAACAGATCACGTCCTATCTGCTGGGGAAATGCTCCTTGGATGAGGCAGTGCGCCAGATAAAAAGTAAAACCCGGAAATATGTGCGCCAGCAGGCGAATTGGTTCCAGCAGGATGACCCTGCGATCAGCTGGTTTTCCGCCTCTGATGATCCTTTTCCAAAGATTTGCCGGGAAATCCGCCAATTCTTGTCATAATTTTGTTATACTTGAATATAAGCCTGTTACCGAGATGAATCTTGTCTAAGGAGGAGGTTTCCTATGGAGCACCGACCCTGGCATGATTATTACGACAAAGGCATCCCCGCAACTCTCTCTTACCCAGAAGTCCCGATTTTCCATTTTTTAGAAAGCTCTGCAGAAAAATACCCCGCTAAAGCCTGTACGATATTCAAGGGTGCGGAGATCAGCTACCAGGAAATGAGCCGGCTCACGGATGGACTGGCGGCAGCTCTGGTCGATCTGGGAGTGAAGAAGGGCGATCGGGTTGGCATCCTGATCCCCAATACGCCCCAATTCGTGATTGCCTATTTTGGAGTTTTGAAAGCTGGTGGGGTAGTAGTCGCGACCAATCCCCAGTATTCCGGCAGAGAAATAATTCATCAGGCCAACGATTCTGGTATGGAGTTGATGATCTTGATGAGCAACTACTATGAGTTGGTCAAAAGCATTCAGCCCCACACCAAGATCAAGCAGATCATCTGCACCAATATCAAGGAAACTCTCCCTCCCTTGCTGCGCCTGCTTTTCACAGTTGCTAAAGAAAAGAAAGGAGGTTTCCGTGTCAGGCTTAGAGATAATGACTTGTGGTTGATGGGCCTGCTCAAGGAGTACGCAGATCAACCTGCGCCTGATGTGGAGGTCAGCCCGGATGACACAGCTATCTTCCAGTACAGTGGGGGCACCACAGGTGTGCCCAAAGCTGCTATCGGGTTGCACCGCAACCTGGTAGCCAATACCGTTCAGATGCTGCACTGGATCTGCAGTGCTGTTGAGGGTCAGGAAGTTGTGATGATGGCCATCCCGCTTTATCATGTTTACGGCATGGTCGCTGGCATGAATTATGGACTGGGAGTTGGCGCCAGTCTGGTAATGGTTCCTGACCCCCGGGATTTAAAGGATCTGCTGAGCAACATGCAGAAGTACCATGCCACCATCTTCCCGGCTGTTCCCGCGCTCTATAACGCGATCAATAACCACCCTGATGTGATTGCTGGCAAATATGACCTCAGCGCGATAAAAGCCTGCATCTCGGGTTCTGCTCCCCTGCTGCGGGAAACAAAAGAAACCTTTGAGCGGTTGACAGGCGGCGTGGTCTTCGAGGGGTACGGTCTCTCAGAGACTCCTACCGCAACTCACTGTAATCCTAACTTTGGGGAGAATCGCACCGGTTCGATAGGGCTGCCGTTCCCGGATGTAGACGCTAAAATCATCGATCTGGACGACGAAGTCACTGAGCTGCCGCCGGGGGAGATTGGCGAGTTGGTTATAAAAGCCCCTCAGGTCTTTAAGGGCTACCACAATATGCCGACTGAAACTCGCAATGCCTTGCGGGATGGTTGGCTGTATACCGGGGATATCGCCCGTATGGATGAGCAGGGCTATTTTTATATCGTTGACCGAAAAAAAGAGCTGATCAAACCGAGTGGTTTTCAGGTTTGGCCCAGAGAAGTTGAGGAAGTCCTCCAGGAACATCCTGCCATCATGGATGTTGGTGTGGCTGGGATTCCTGATCCCAAACGAGGTGAAACTGTTAAAGCCTGGCTGGTGCTCCATGAAGGCCAACAATTGACCCTGGAAGAACTGAAAGCCTGGTGTCTGGATAAAATGGCCCGTTACAAGATCCCCACAGAGATCGAAATCAGGGATGAGCTGCCAAAAACCCACGTTGGTAAATTGCTTAGGCGGGAGCTCATCCGCCAGCACAGCGAAGCTACGCCCAGCTAAACATTTAATGGGGTGGTCAAGGGGCGCCCAACGAGGAAAATGCTTTATCTGTTCCCCACCTTGGTCCGGGCGATGCGGTTTAGGATTCGTTTGGCTTGTTGTAAGCTGTGAAATTTCTTTTCAGCTTCACGAAATTCCCCTGTGTGGGCAATCCTATTCTGTTTTACCCGCCTTGCTCCCAGTTTTTTATGCAGCAGCTCATGGTACATGACATAATCGACCACCAGCTCAGGAACTCTGGTGTGGTCGAGTGAGCTGCTGAGCATCACGGTATCCGTATCCCATTGGTAGTGCCCAAATTTTCGACGAGTTAGCCGGTTGTTCCAGATGAGATTGGGTTGGTCCAGTTCCCCATCGAAATAGGCTTGATTGACGCGTTCGAAACTATCCCTCAGATCATGGATCGAACCAGCCGCAAAACTTCCCCGGGGAACTCCCAGATATTCAAGGCGTTCCCGGATCTGACGATAAGTTCTGCTGAAAGTGTATTCTTTGATTTCCTGGCGGTAGGCTTTTACATCCGGTTGGACCGATAATTTCAGGAACGCTAAAATTATCCGATCCGGAGCGCTGATATAGCCTTCCTGAATACTCATTTCCAGGTCTTTTCCTTGATTTCTGATTTTATACAAAGGCCCCTGGTGGTAAAAATTCAGGCGCAGCTTGCCGTTTTTAATTTGGTTGGCTGAGGTTTTGGATAAAAACAGATTTACCCGCTGGAGGGCATCCAGGTGGGCGGCAAGTGAATTTGAGTCAGATAGGAAATGCAGCCACTGATAAGCTCTGCGGGAACGAATGGCCAGGTCGCCTGCGTTGAGGCTTCTCATCTGCAGGGCAGTTGTAATATCTGTTAACCCTGCTGTAATCTGTTCTACCAATAGGTCCTGAAGCGACTGCCAGCTGGCGGGTGAGCGGCTCGCTTGCTGGACTGCGGAGAGATCGATCTGGGACTGGATCTTGTCAACGAATGTTAAAATATTCCGGATTGAGTGGGATGTCATCTGGCGGAAGGACCTATCAGGATTAAAATTACCTGGTTTGGCTTTGACAAGGAAGGCATGATGTCATAAAATCGTGTAGTCAATTAATGAAGACAACGCAAGACCTCTTTAGTATAGTATAGAAATCCGATACCAAACCTGGAAATCCCTCACAGCAATCAGCAGATTTAGGAAGGTTCAATCCATGAAAGAATATGCTACCGAAAATATCCGTAATATCGCCCTGGCTTCCCACAGCGGTTCAGGTAAAACCATGCTGGCAGAAGCGCTGCTGCATTTCACCGGAGCCTTGACTCGCCTGGGTGAGATAAACGCGGGCACCACCGTATCCGATTTCCAGGATGAGGAAAAGAGACGGGGGATCTCAATCTCGACCTCGGTTGTTCCGGTCGAATACAAGAATGTGAAGATCAATCTCCTTGACACACCTGGTTATACCGATTTTGTTGGTGAGGTCATCTCCGCCCTGCGAGTTAGTGATGGAGTGGTGATTCCTGTGGACGCCGTCGCTGGCGCTGAGGTTGGCACCGAATTGGCCTGGTCTTATGCGGATGAATTCGATTTGCCCCGTTTTATCGTCATCAACATGATGGACCGTGAGAATGCCAATTTTGATAAAGCTGTTGCTACGGTCCGGGAGATGACTTCCATGCGGCTGCTTCCTCTGCAACTTCCCTGGGGTGAAAAAGAGGATTTCAAAGGTGTCATCGATATTTTAGAGTCGAAAGCGTACCAGGGCAGCGGTAAAGAAGTTGTGGATATCCCAGCTGAATACCAGGACCAGGTGGAAGAACTTCGCATGGAGATCATCGAAGCTGCTGCAGAAGGCAATGACGAACTGCTGATGAAATACCTGGAAGGCGAGACGCTTTCCGAAGAAGAGATAATGAATGGCTTGAAGGGCGCG
>JARROG010000011.1:0-5539 GCA_037384185.1 Anaerolineales bacterium
CCATCACCCCGAATATCTCACGAGCTGCCAATATCCTGGGAGTGGCCCGTGAAGTGGCTGCTATCACTGGGGCGACATTGAAACACCCTGATTACCAGGTGGTGATGGAAGGGGATCCGCTGGAAGACAGAGCTGCCATTAACATCACCAATCCGCAGGACAACCCCCGCTTTGTATTGGGGTTGATCGAAGGAGTCACCATTCAACCCAGCCCGTACTGGGCCCGGCTGAGACTGAAGTTGGCCGGGGTGCGTCCGATCAATGCCCTGGTTGACGCGACCAACTATACGATGTTGGAGATTGGCGAACCGCTGCATGCCTTCGATTACGATGTCCTGCTCAAGCGGGCTGACGGCAAAGCTCCCCTGATCACCACGCGCCGGGCGAAACAGGGCGAGACTTTGACTACCCTGGATGACATTGAGCGCAAGCTGGATGATTTCACGGTCCTGGTCACTGACCAGGCTGGTCCGCTGTCCCTGGCTGGGGTGATGGGCGGCGAGGAAACAGAGGTCACAGAGGCAACGGGCAACGTGCTTCTGGAAGGCGCTTCCTGGAATTATGTCAATATCCGCCGCACCGTGGCATCTCAAGGACTGCCTTCTGAGGCTGCCTACCGCTTCGAGCGCGGCGTACATCCCGAATTGGCGCCCAAAGGCGTGCTGCGCTGCCTGGAATGGATGCGCAAGTGGACAGGGGGCACAGTGGCCAAAGGGCTGATCGATGAATATCCGCTCCCTCCTGAGGACCCGGTAGTGACCCTTACTCCCGATGATGTCAAACGCTGGCTGGGTATCACTCTCAGCCCGAAAGAAATCGCTGATCTGCTGGAGAAGTTAGAGTTCAGCGTCAAGATCGATGGTGACCAGCTGGAAGTCCAAACTCCACCCCACCGCCTGGATATTGGTGAAGGAGTGGTTGGGAAAGCTGATCTGATGGAGGAAATCGCCCGGATTTACGGTTATGATCGGATTCCGGAATCAAATCTGAGTGGAGGGCTGCCTCCGCAGGTTGGCAATCCGGAGTTGGAGCTGGAAGAGAAGATTCGGGATAAACTGGCTGGCCTCGGGCTGCAGGAAGTCATCAGCTATCGGATGACCTCTCCAGAGAGCGAGCGTAAAGCACTTCCACCGGATGATGCCTCTCCGGATCTGGAATATCTGGAAATCGCCAACCCGATCAGCGCTGATAAAACGGTGATGCGCAGGAATCTGCTGGCCAGTCTGCTGGAGGTGGTTGCCCAGAATTACCGCATTAAGGATCGGATTGCACTGTTTGAGATCGGTCCGGTATTCCTTCCGGAAGACCAGGCCGGTGAGGTCAAGGAGGTCACCAAATTGGGTTTGATCCTGACCGGATCGAGAACCCTGCCTTCCTGGCAGTCAGCTGATAAGGAGTGGATGGATTTTTACGATCTGAAGGGCATTCTTGAGGTTCTGCTGGGAGAACTGCATATTGCAAATGTGGAATTCTCTCCGGAAAGTTATCCAGGTTTCCATCCCGGAAAATCGGCCAGGATCGAGTCCAATGGAACGCTGCTGGGGTATCTGGGTGAAGTGCATCCCCAGGTGAAGCACAGCTATCGCTTACCGGACCGTCCTCTGCCCGCTGCTATTCTTGAACTGGAGGCACTGGTTGATGGAGTTGATCTGCTCTTCGATGTTGAGCCGATCCCAGATCAGCCTCCTGTCCTGGAAGACCTGGCCCTGGTGGTCGATGACCAGGTTCCCGCTGGGGATATCGAAGCTCTTATCCGCCAGACGGGAGGAAAGACCCTCCGCGAGGTGCGCTTATTTGATGTCTATCGAGGGGAGCAGGTCGGTCAGGGCAAGAAAAGTTTGGCTTACAGTCTTGTGTATCAGCATCCTGAGAAGACCCTGACAGACAAAGAAGTGCTGTCCATTCGAAACAGAATTGTCAAGCGCCTGGAGAAAGAACTGGGAGCCCAGCTGCGGAGCTGGTGAGGGGTTAACTGAAAAGGGATCAAATCCCTTAAAAGGATTTGATCCCTTTTTTCGTTCATTTTCTGAAATCGTAGATGCCATCCACAATGGGATAGATCTTGCCGCAGGAAGGGCATTCCAGCTTGGTATCCCCTGGGACTTCAGCGGGCAGGGCGCTTCCACACTCGGGGCATTGGAAGAATCCTATTCCAGGACTCGCTTTTCCGGATTTTCTGGCTGTGCTGCGGGTGAAAACGCTGGGTGAGAGCTGCCACCACCTTCCGGTAGGTTGAAAGATCGCATCCAGTGAAGCCAGCAGCGAAGCCGGGACGATCCGTTTCAGGAATCCAAGCCGAAAGTGGGAAACAGTGCGCTGATCTTCCAGGTCGAACCCGGCTTCATCCAGCCAGCGGCGGATGCTCCGCGGGTGGAAGTCGTAATTCAGCTCTGTAAATTCAACTGCCTCTAAAGTAAATGGGTTCCAATCCTGCCGTCCCAGCCAGTAGCGCAGGATGGCTTTGATGTTGTGCTTATTCGCGTATTCCAGGATGAATGGCGCACCGGGTTGGAGCACACGCTGCGCCTGGCGCAGTGCCGCAAGGGGATCTGCCATATGATGCAGAGTGCGGATCATCGTACTGCCATCAAATAGCCGATCCACGAAGGGCAAACGGTAGACGTCTCCAGCAACATAAATGTAGGCTTCTGATTTACCGAGGACAGTCTGGGCTTGCTGGAGTTGAGTCAGGGAATAATCCAGCAGTACCACCCGTTGAAAGCCCCGGTAGCGAGGGGTGTTCCTGCCGGCTCCGGCACCGATCTCCAGCAGCAGTTGGCCCTGGTCTGGAAGAAGCTTTTTCAGGGCGATCCGCTCGCAGCGGTCCTCGTATTCCCTGCCGCCTTCTTCCCAGAAGCTTTGTTGGTAATCAGAACCCTCATAGTCGATGACGGGAGGTTTTTCAGGGCCAGTATTCATATGATCTGTCTGTTTATCCATAGAGCTGCGGCGTCAGGAGCCGTTATAACCCCGGCCGACACCGCGGTAGGAGAAGCCCAGCTCTTTCATCAGGGTCGGGTCATAAATATTGCGTCCATCATAGAGTCGGGGAGAATGCATGGCTTCTCGGATGCGGTTGAGGTCCAGCTGGCGGAATTCGTTCCACTCGGTATTGACCATCAAGGCATCACAGCCCTCAGCCAGTTGATAAGGACTCTCGGCCATCTCCACTGAAGGCAAAAGTTTGGCTGCTTCCTCCATGGCGATCGGGTCATAGGCTTTGACAATTGCCCCTTCCGCCAGCAGCAGATTGGCGATGGTGACAGATGGAGCATCCCGCATATCGTCAGTGTTAGGCTTGAAGGATAATCCCAGCAGCCCAATGGTCTTTCCAGCCAATTCCTCGCCGCCCAGAAGCACTTTGACCTGGTTGACAGCCATCTGGCGCCGTTCGTTGTTGACCTCCATGGTTGAGTTCAGCAGGCGGGGGTGGCGTCCTTCCTTTTCGGCCATATACGCCAGCGCCTTGACATCTTTAGGGAAGCAGGATCCTCCATAGCCGATGCCAGGGTTCAGGAATGATGGGCCGATCCGTGCGTCAAATCCCATACCGTTGGATACTTCCATGACGTCTGCACCCAGGTCCTCACAGATATTGGCGATCTCGTTGATAAAGGAGATCTTGGTTGCCAGAAATGCGTTGGAAGCATACTTGATCATCTCGGCTGTTCGCAGGTCAGTGACCACGATGGGCGCTCGCAGCGGCAGGTGCAGCTGGGCGACCTTTTCGGCAGCTTCTGGATCCAGAGAGCCGACTACAATGCGGTGCGGTTCCATGAAATCTCCAATCGCTGATCCTTCCCGCAGGAATTCCGGACAGGAGACAACAGAGAAATTACCCGCCTTGGGATTTTGCTCCCGGATGATGTCAGAGACCCAGTCTCCCGTCCCGACCGGGACAGTAGATTTGTTGATGATGATCATGCCGTCATTGATATGATCGGCGATCGAACGGGCCGCTGCCGCTACGTACTGCAGGTCGGCTTCGCCATCCACTCCGGAAGGGGTGCCTACGGCAATAAAGACAAATTCCGCATCCTTCAAGCCTTCCGCATAGGAGCTTGTGAATGAGATCCTGTTGGCCTTGACATTGCGGTCGATCAGTTCTTTGAGACCGGGTTCATAAATGGGCATGCTGCCTTTATTCAGCTCATCAATTTTCTGCTGATCAATGTCGAGGGCGACGACTTTGTTGCCCAGATCGGCAAAACATGCCGCGGTAATGATTCCCACGTACCCAACGCCGACAACACAGATGTTTTTCATATTTCTTCCTTATTTTCACTCTCTGAAATGCATGTTTTTCCTGCCAAATCTTACCATACCAACCCTTATTTGGGAGTGATTCCGGGGTTGAACCTGACTTTCTTCCCGGGAAGACCCGAAATGAATTGCCCAGCCAAACTCGCATGAGACAATGAAATAACCTGCCTGCAAAGGTTGATATATAATAGGAGTGCTGGAGAATATAAATTTGGGATGGAAGGAGCGAAAAATGTCTGGTCCCCGGGAAGTTCGCGCCCCGCGCGGAAATGAATTGACCTGTAAGAACTGGATCATCGAGGCAGCCTACCGTATGATTCAGAACAATCTGGATCCAGAAGTTGCTGGCGACCCGGACAATCTGATCGTTTACGGCGGCAGTGGAAGGGCAGCCAGGAACTGGGATGCCTTTGACGCAATACTGAACAGCCTGGTCAATTTGGAAGAGGATGAGACCCTGCTGGTGCAATCCGGAAAACCGGTAGCTGTTTTTCGGACCCATCCGGATGCGCCCAGAGTGCTGATCGCTAACTCCAACCTGGTTCCTTTCTGGGCTACTCAAGAGCATTTTGACGAGCTGGTGGCGAAAGGGTTGATGATGTACGGCCAGATGACAGCTGGATCCTGGATCTATATTGGCACCCAGGGAATCCTCCAGGGCACCTATGAGACCCTGGGTTCGCTGGCAGAACAGCAGGGCTGGCCATCCCTGAAAGGGAAATTTGTGCTTACCGCAGGTTTGGGCGAGATGAGCGGCGCCCAACCGCTGGCGATCACCATGAATGAGGGGGTTGGCCTGATCGTTGAGGTCAATCCTGCCCATGCCCAGCGGAAGCTGGAGATTGGCTATGTTGACCGGGTGCTGGAAGACCTCGACCAGGCCCTGGAAATGGTCCAGGAAAATATTGACAGCGGGAAGGCGATCTCCATCGGACTGGTTGGCAATGCTGCTGAAGTCTTCCCGGAACTTGTCCGCAGGGGCGTGATCCCTGATGTCGTCACCGACCAGACCTCTGCCCATGATGCCCTGGATTACGTCCCCAAAGGGATGAGCATGGCGGAAGCCCTTGAATTGAGGAAAACTGATCCTTCCCAATACCGCCAGCTATCCCTGGACTCGATGGTGGATCATGTTCAGGCCATGCTGGATATGCAGCGGGCAGGGGCCGTGGCTTTTGATTACGGCAACAACATCCGCCAGCAAGCCTTCAACCAGGGACTGCAGGATGCTTTTGATTTTCCGGGCTTTGTGCCAGCCTATATCCGGCCTCTGTTT
>JARROG010000011.1:5550-18409 GCA_037384185.1 Anaerolineales bacterium
TCCTTTCCGCTGGGTAGCGCTCTCCGGGGACCCGGAGGATATTTATCAAACGGATGAGGTTATCTTGGAACTGTTCCCGAAAGACCAGCATCTCAGCCGCTGGATCAAGATGGCCCGCGAGCGCATTCCCTTCCAGGGACTGCCCTCCCGGATCTGCTGGCTGGGCTATGGGGAGCGCGCCAAGGCTGGGTTGGCATTCAATAAACTGGTGGCGGATGGCGTCGTCTCGGCACCGATTGTCATTGGCCGGGACCACCTGGATTCCGGATCGGTGGCCTCACCCAACCGGGAGACAGAAGGCATGCTGGACGGGAGTGACGCGGTCAGTGATTGGCCGATCCTGAATGCTTTGATCAATGCCGTTGGAGGGGCTAGCTGGGTTTCCTTCCATCACGGCGGCGGTGTGGGCATTGGCTACAGCCAGCACGCCGGCCAGGTTATTGTCGCTGACGGCACCGAAGCAGCTGCCCGCCGCCTGGAACGTGTGCTGACCACCGATCCCGGATTAGGCATTGCCCGGCACGCTGACGCTGGATACCCGGAGGCGATCGCGGCAGCCAGGCGGCATGGGATCAAGATCCCCATGTTGAAATGAACTGGATTCCAGCGAGAATTTGAGGATTTAGAAGGGAACAAGAACATATGAATAAAATTGGCATCTTGACCAGTGGAGGAGATTCTCCGGGCATGAATGCAGCCTTGCGTTCGGCAGTTCGGGTTGCCCTGAATCTGGGCGTTGGCGTCTATGGGATCTGGGAAGGCTACCTGGGGATGGTCAAGGGGGGTGACATGATCCAGGAATTGAATTGGGATTCCGTCGGTGGTATTTTGCAGCGGGGCGGCACCATGATCGGTACAGCCCGCAGTGAGGAATTTCGCACCCGGGACGGCCGCAGGAAGGCAGCCAAGAATCTGGTCAACTGCGGAATTGATGGGTTGATTGTCATTGGGGGAGACGGCAGCCTGACCGGCGCCTCAGTATTCAGGAAGGAGTGGCCTTCCCTGCTGGAAGAGCTGATCGCCGCCGACGAGATCCCAGCAGATAGCGCCGAGATCTATCCCAACCTGCTGATCGTTGGCCTGCCGGGGTCGATCGATAACGATCTGGTCGGAACTGACATGACCATAGGTGCCGATACTGCCCTGACCCGGATCACCGATGCAGTGGATATTATCACCAGCACAGCTTCCAGCCATCAGCGCAGTTTTGTGGTCGAGGTGATGGGCAGGAACTGTGGATACCTGGCGATGATGGGAGCACTGGCATCCGGAGCAGATTGGTTGTTTATCCCCGAGGTTCCTGCACACCCCGATACCTGGAGGGCGGAGATGTGCGCTGCCCTGGAAGCCGGGAGGAAAGCTGGCCGAAGAGACTCGATCGTTATTGTGGCTGAAGGCGCCCTGGATCAAAATGGAGACCCGATCACCAGCCGGGAAATCAAGAGCACATTAGAAAACGAATTGGGCGAGGATACCCGCATCACCGTGCTGGGCCACTACCAGCGCGGTGGATCTCCAACGGCGTTTGACCGCAACCTGGGAACCATGCTGGGAGATGCCGCAGTCAAGAATCTCCTGGAAATCAAACCGGAGGACCCTCCTCAATTGATCGGTATGCGGGGCAACCGGGTGGTATGCTCTTCCCTGGAGGAAAGTGTTGAACTGACCCAGCAGATAGCTGAATATTCCCGGTCTCATAAATTCGATCAGGTGTTGGAGCTCCGGGGTGAAAGCTTCCGGAACACCTATCAGATCCTGCAGACGCTGCTGCAAGCCAGCCCCCAGCCCAGAGAGAAGGAAAAGGATAATTACCGCATTGCCGTCATGCACTCGGGCGCGCCTGCCCCGGGAATGAACACAGTGGTGCGGGCAGCCGTGCGCTGGGGTTCTAATCAGGGCCATACCATGCTGGGTGTCTTCAACGGCTTTCCTGGATTGATCAAAGGCGACCTTAAAGAACTTGACTGGATGGATGTGCGCGGTCTGGTCGGCTTAGGTGGAGCGGAAATTGGCACCAATCGCACTGTGCCTGCAGATGGGGATTATTACCGCATTGCCCGGACCATCGAAGAGCAGAAAATAGACGCGCTGCTGATGGTCGGGGGAGAAGCTGGCTATGACGGTGCTTATGAGATTTCCAGCCGCCAGAAAGATTATCCTAATTTCAAGATCCCGATCGTTTGTCTGCCGGCGACAATTGATAATGACCGTCCGGGTTCGGAGCTGAGCATTGGTGCGGATACGGCACTCAACAGCATTGTACGGGCCGTTGACCAGATCAAGCAGTCTGCGGTCGCTTCCCGGCGCTGTTTTGTGGTGGAGACCATGGGACGCTACTGCGGTTACCTGGCTTTGATGGGCGGGCTGGCGACCGGGGCGGAGCGGGTTTACATCCATGAGGAAGGCATCACGCTCAAGGATCTTCAGGATGACGTTGATCACCTGGTGACCGGTTTCAAAGAGGGTAAAAAATTGGGTTTGATGATCCGCAACGAGAGCGCCCATCCGGTCTACACGACCGATTTTATGGTGCGTCTGTTCGAAGTTGAAGGCAAGGATCTATTTGATGTCCGCCAGGCGATCCTGGGCCATCTGCAGCAGGGAGGGAATCCCTCTCCTTTCGATCGCATCCAGGGCACACGCCTGGCAGTCCGCAGCATTGACTTTCTTCTTGAATCCCTCCGGGAAAGAAAATCACGCCAGGTCTATATTTGGCTGGAAGGCGGAAAGATCCAGTTCAACGGGTTGGAAGATTATCCGAGAGTTGCGGACCGGGTATTTGGGCGGCCGAAGGAGCAGTGGTGGATGGACCTCCGGCCAATTGCCCGCGTGCTGGCTCAGCCAGGTCCCGGTAAATGGAAATAGTGGGGTTGAACTCAGAAAGACAACAGGGCCGGGTAACCGGCCCTGTTTCGTTCAATGCAGCTGCTGGAATACCTGCTTCCGTTCAGATCAGGTATTTCTCAACCTGGACATTCTCCCGCCCTAACATATCCCGGAGCTGATTGAGGAGCAGTTTGCTGATCCTGGTCGATGCATTGGGAAATTCCAGCAGGTGGGTTTTCTCATCTTCAATGATCTGGAAGGCAAAACGGTCAGTGCCAGGGTAGCTGATCAGGGTGCCGTATATCTGGCGCAGTCGGAGTTTATCGCGCATGGTGTCCCCGCGGTTTTTAATAATGACTGTGACCAGATAGGTAGCATCATCTTCTAGATTAGGACTGCCTTCCAGTGGGGCAACTGCTTGTTCTGCGATCTCGGTCCCGGATGAATCCGGCAATGATGATGCAGGAATCTCTTGAGGTGGATCCTGAGCGCTCTGCCTGGGTTCCTGGCCATTGCCGCTATTGTCTTCCGGTTCAACTGTTTGCGCTGGAGGAATATAGTCAGGTGCCGGGATGTTGGGTCCAGGTTCATCCAGTGGCGGCGGCACTTCATTGGCGGGTGAGGTCCCGCTAACACGCACAGCTTCCCTGCGGGTTGGCTGTCTGGTCTCCCGGGCAGAGTTGCGGGCTGGCCGGACAGGACCTTCTGGCAGCGGCTCGATTTGGGTCAGGCTGGTCGCGACCTGGTCAACCAGCACTTTGGTGTCTCCCCCGTTGGTGTCTGCCTTTCCCCGAACATAGATGATCTCATCAAAGCGCACCAGTTCGCCGTACTGCTTCCAGGTTCTGGGGAAGATCACCAGGTCAATCGTGCCCTGGATGTCTTCTATGGTGGCGAAGGCCATCGGTTTTCCATTCTTGGTCTGATGCTGCCGGATCTTAGTGACAATCCCGGCCACACTCACCCGCTCTCCCTCACCGGCTTCATTGAGATCCTGGGCAAAATGGCTGACATGATTTTTGAGGTCATCCATGACTGTGCTGAGGGGATGATCCGAAACATAGAGTCCGATCAGCTCTCGTTCCCAATCCAGCTGGGTGCGGCGGTTGATGGTCGTTTTCACAGCAGGCAGCCTGATGGTTTCAGTCAGGCCGGTGTTCTCCCCGAACATGGAGATCTGCCCGGCATCCGCGGCCTGGAAGTTAGAGGCGCTGATGGCCAGGATGCGGTCCATGGCTTCAAGCAGGGCTAACCGGCTGCCGAAGTCGTCCAGAGCGCCGACCTGGATGAGCGACTCCAGGGCCCGCTTGCCGACTTTCCTGAGATCCACCCGGCGCAGGAAATCGTTGATATCGCGGAATTTTCCCTCTTCTCTGCCCTTGATGATCTCTTCAACCGGTCCTTCGCCGACATTTTTAACGGCGCCCAAACCAAAACGGATGCAGGAATCCCCTTCCGGACTGTCTTCGATCGTGAAGCCCCAACAGCTGTAGTTGACATTGGGCGGCAGCACATCGATATCCATTTGCCGGCATTCGGAAGCGTAGAGTGTGACCTTGTCAGAGTTGTTTTGATAGACGGTCAGCAGAGCGGTCATGTACTCCACAGGGTAGTGGGTTTTCAAATAGGCGGTCTGGACGGAGATCAAGCCGTAATCAGCGGCATGGGCTTTGTTGAATCCATAGCGGGCAAACTTTTCCCAGTCCGTGAAGATATCTTCAGCGATTTGTGGGTCGAGCCCGCGCTCGACAGCGCCCTTGATGAATTTTTTCTTGTGTCTAACGAGCTCTTCGGCTTTCTTCTTGGCTACGGCTTTCCGCAGGCTGTCTGACTCAGATGGCGTGTAGCCGGCGATGGCTACCGCGCTGTGCATGATCTGTTCCTGGTAGACCGGGATGCCGAAGGTCTCCTCATAGATAGGCATCAGATCCTCATGCCGGTAGCTGATCTCCTGGCGGTTGTGCATGCGGTCGATATAATCGGGAATGAAATCCATCGGGCCGGGCCGGTAAAGGGCGACCATGGCGATGACATGCTCTAATTTGGTGGGTTTCATTTCCTTTAAGTAGCGGCGCATGCCTGAACTCTCTACCTGGAACAGCCCGATGGTCTCTCCCCGGCCGATCAGCTCAAAGGTCTCCGGGTCATCGATGGGAATATTGCTGAGCGTGAGATGAACCCCGTGCCTGTCTTCGATCAGCTTGCTGGCCTGAGCCATGATGGTCAGGGTGGAGAGACCCAGGAAATCGATTTTCAGCAAGCCCAATTTGTCAACCACTGACATCTCGAACTGGGTGACTGTGTCGATCGGTGAGTCCCCCATATTGCCGGTCGGCCTGTGGAGGGGTGAATATTCTTCCACTGGCCGGTCGGTGACCACGACCCCTGCTGCGTGTGTCCCGGCGTTGCGGACAGTGCCCTCAACCCCTTTGGCGGTGTCGATCAAGGTTTGCAGGTAAGGAGCGTCATTGTACAGCTTTTTGAATTCAGGCGAATTCTCGAGAGCTTCTCCAATGCTCATCGGCGGCAGATTGGGGATGGCTTTGGCGACGCGGTCGACTTCCTGAAGGGGAATGTCCATCACCCGTCCCACGTCGCGAATGGCTGCCCGGGCTTTCATTGTGCCAAAAGTGATGATCTGGGCGACTTTGTCGTGTCCGTATTTTTCAGCGCAGTAATGCATCATTTCTGCCCGGCGGTCATCCGGGAAATCCAGATCGATGTCCGGCATTGAGATCCGGCCTGGATTCAAGAAGCGCTCGAAGATCAAATGATGCTGGAGGGGTTCGATGGGGGTGATCTCCAGGCAGTAGGAAACGATCGAGCCAGCCGCTGAGCCGCGGGCGTTGTACCAGATGTCGTTTCTCTGGGCGTATTGGATCAGGTCCCAGACGATCAAGAAATAGGCATCGAAGCCCATGGTGTGGATGATGTCCAGCTCGTAGTTCAAACGTTCCTGGATCTCCTCGGAATCAGCCCGCTGCTGGTAGCGTTTGCGGAGACCGGCTTCGCACAGCTCCCGCAGATAACCTGCGGCGGTCTTGCCTTCCGGTACTGGGAAATTGGGCAGATGATATTCCTTGAATCCCAGGTCCACTTCACAGCGTTCAGCGATCAGCAGGGTATTCTCGATCGCTCCCGGTACTTCGGAAAAGATCGTCCGCATTTCCTGTGGCGGTCGCAGGTAATAAGACTCATCAGTCATCCGCATGCGGTTGGGATCGCTGAGAACCTTGCCGGTCTGGATAGCCAGCAGCACATCCTGCAGGACTGCGTCCTCCGGATTGATGTAGTGTACATCGTTGGTGGCCACATACCTGGCATTGTAGCGGGGACCCATCTCGACCAGGCCCCGGTTGATATTCTTCAATTCCGGGATATCGTGTTCCTGCAGCTCCAGGAAGAAATTGTCCGGGCCAAACACCTCGTAGTACCAGTCCAGCTTCTTCCGGGCGTCCTCAATCCTGCCTTCTTTAAGGGCCCGGGGGATCTCCGCGGCCATGCAGCCTGACGTGGCGATGATCCCTTCTGAATGGGCTGCCAGAAAGTCATGGTCAATGCGGGGAAAATAATAGAATCCTTTCAGCTGAGCTGCCGAGGAGATCTTCAGCAGATTGTGATATCCGGTCTGATTTTCTGCCAGCAGCAGCAGATGGGAGGAGCGCTTATCGAATTGGGGGTCGCGCTCCTGCATCCCGCGGGCAGCCAGGTAGCCTTCCACGCCAATGATCGGTTTGATGCCGGCTGATTTGGCTGCATGATAAAAATCCACCACGCCGAACATGGTGCCGTGGTCAGTGATCGCCAAAGCCGGCATGTCCATTTCCTTGGCGCGATTGACCAGCTTCTTGATGTTGCTGAACCCATCGAGGATGGAATATTCTGTGTGGACGTGTAGGTGTGCAAAGGACATAAGGTTTACGGATAAAAAAGGTTGATTGAACTTTCCTCTATTATACGCTTGAATGAGAAGATTTCAGTCCGGGAGGGGCTGAAAAGAGCTTCTTTAACCTTAAATTTTTCAAGTGGTGACAAATTAGGGGGCTGGCCTTGAACCTCCAGTTGGTCTGGAAGAGGATTTATTTCTTCAGGAGTGTTCAGTAATTGATGATTGGGAGATGGATTTAAAAGTTGAGAGTCGGGCGCGCCATACCCGACTCTCTCTAAGGAGGAGAAGAAGAGAAATATTCTACCTGTTAGTAGTGTAGCACCCGGCTGTCCCCTCTGCTTGACGGATATCTGACGCTTTCCCTACGCTTTCCCTACGCAAGCGGTCGTGATCCAGGATGGTATACTGGGTTACATAATTCCAGCGTTCTTTGGGAGGTCAAATGGCAGATCCTATCTATCTAAGCTTGGTCGAGTCAGAGTTGTTGGGGCTGATCGGGATAGCTGTTTCCCCGGAAGGGCTCAGGCGGCTGGAAATGGATCTGGAAGGTGAGGCGGATTTCCTGAGTAAAAATCAGAGTTATGCGGATGGTAAGTTCCTGTACTCCGAAGAGCAGACAGCTCGCTACACAGATCAGATCCGGCGCTATCTAACGGGTCAGCTGCACGTTTTTTCCCTGCCGATTGATTGGACGGTCTATACCCCTTTCCAGACTGCGGTACTGAAGGAAACCCTGCGCATTCCTTACGGAAAAACCCGTTCTTATGGAGAGGTCGCAGCTTCAATTGGCAACCCCCGGGCATCCCGGGCAGTCGGCCAGGCAGAGCGGAGAAATCAGGTGCCGCTGGTGATCCCCTGCCACAGAGTGATTGGCTCAGATGGAAGCCTGACTGGATATGGTGGAAAGGGAAACACGGACACCAAAGCCCGCCTGCTCGCGTTCGAGAAGGAGAGAGCTGGTACCTAATCGATCCAGATCACAGCCTGATTTTCCAGAACATTCCAGGATTTCATGAATTCCCCCTCATAGATAGAATAGACCCGGGCGCCATCCACCACCGTGATCTTGGTCTCCGTGAAGCCGGTGACGATCACGGTATGCTCGAACTTTGCCACCGTGGTCTGCTCCCCACTGGATGAGGTGTACGGTACTGGCGTTCCCCGCTTGACGTGGCCGACCACCCAGACGATCACCGGCCTGCCGGCTGCGATCTCGGCTTTGAGTTCTTCCAGGGTCATATAGCGCAGATGCTTGGCATTCAGCCCGTATTCCCGCAAGCGCTGGGCAATGGGCCCGGCATGTACGCCGTAGTCATCCGGGGGAATCTGGCCCCAGCTCCCATTGACATCCCCCACAAACCCCAGCTCAGGGTTATCATCCGCCGGCAGGCCAGCGAAGAATTCTCCTTCCTCGATCTCTGTCCCGAAGTAAGCGGCCCAATCGACGGCCGAGCTGGCCTCACAGCTGAGCGGCAGCGACTGTTTATGGCCGATGAGCCCCTCCAGTACTGCGCTGGCAGGCAAAGTTGGGGTGGGGCTGGGTAGGGGAGTCGCTGTCGGGGTTGAAGCCGGTGTCGGTGTGCTGGAGGGGTCGGGAACCGCTGTAAGAATAGGCTCAGCCTCTCTGGTGCGAGCGGTCTGAGATACGCGAGGAGATGAGGTCGGAAGTACGATGGCAGATGCCTGTCCGGACAGTGGTGCGCGGAAGAAGACCAAGACCACAGCCCCTCCTGCGAACACGAGGTTAAGCCCGATCAAGACTGGGATGCTGGTGAATATTGCACCAAGTCGATTGTGGAGAGGTGAGCTCCCTCTTTTCCGGTGTGGTGGGGGATGATTAACTGAACTCATAAATATTTTCACTGAACGCCTTATTCACCGGCGGCAACCTGTAAAGCTTTCCCTATTATAAACCGAAAGATCTCATTGCAGACTGAGGGGGTTTAAATCTTGAGTTGGCTGGCCGACCCAGTCCCACCCAATTAACTGGGTGGAGTTGGTCAGGAGGGTTGTATAATAAAAATGACAGAGGTCGCCTGAGATGAGAGATTCTAATTACATTATTGGACGGGGCCTGAGCTTCTTAGTTTGTTTGGTGCTGCTTGGTGCTCTAGCAAGCTGCCAGCCGACTCCCTCGAAGAGCGGCAATCTGCTCAGCAAAGCGAAAGGTATACCACCCCAGCCAAGCATATCACCAATTCCCAAACCCTCGCCAACAGAGATGCCAGGAGCTTTACCGCAGATCGAACCGACAGACTCAAGGAAGAATGAGATGGTCACCATCACTATCAACTATGATACTTATCCCTTTCGACCGGGTCTGGGAACATCCTGGGGTTTCGCCGCCTTGGTGGAGTATCACGACCAACTCCTGTTGTTCGATACCGGTGGATCGGGAGCCCTGCTGCTCACAAACCTGGCTGCTCTAGGGTTTGAACCACAGGATATTGAGCTGGTTGTCCTTTCCCACGAGCACAATGACCATATCGGAGGATTGCAGTCACTCCTCTCCGCTGGTGCCCAGCCCAAGATCTATATCCCACCATCCTTTTCGGCTTCTTTCAAACAAAGTTTTGAGGGGCAGGCTCAGCTGATTAACAGCCGCTCCGGGCTGCAGATTGCCGAAGGTATCTATACTAGCGGGGAGATGCCTGGCCCGCCGCCAGAGCAAGCGATGGTGATCGACACCAGCCAGGGACTTGTGGTCATCACCGGCTGCGCGCATCCTGGAATTGATACGATGATCAGGGAAGTGAAGCGCCAATACCAGGGGGAAATCTATCTGGTATTAGGAGGATTCCATTTAGGCAGTGCCAGTGATGCCCGGGTCAGGGCTATCATCAAAGAATTCCAGCGTTTGGGTGTGAAGTATGCAGCGCCTTGCCATTGCACTGGAGACCGGGCGATTGGCTTGTTCCGCAGCGCTTTCGGGAAGGATTTTCTGCCGGTAGGGGTGGGGGCTGTGATCGAGATCGGAGCCCACTGAATTATAAACTGCCGAGAACTGAGACTGGAAACCAGGACCCCCGGACGCTCTCAGGAGCTGAAGATGTTCAGCAGATCAGCCAGCACACCGTACGCAGTTGTGCGGGTAGAAGGATTTTCCTCGATCAGCGTCAGCTTGCCCAGCACATCGCTGGAGATCTCCAGAATCGCAGTCGTCCCATCAATGTTATAGAGGTGGGATTTGGGACCGACCCGCTGAGGCTGGACCAGGGCCCGAATGCCGTGGGGGCTGTCGGGATCCCGCTCTGCGGAGCAAACCAGCTTCCAGCGCAGACCCATTTCAGCCGCTTCTGCGATCAAATCATGCGTTAGGCTCCGGATGCCGGTGCGCTCAACCTGTTCAGGGAGGAGGGGAATATCCATCAGGACGGTCGCCAGGGCTGCGATTTTGACAGCTGCGTCCCATCCGTCCACGTCCCCGCTGGGGTCGGTTTCTGCGATGCCGATCGATTGGGCATAAGCAATGGCTTCCTCCTGAGTCTCTCCACCTTCCATCCGGGTCAGGATCAGATTGGTCGTTGAATTCAGGATCCCGCTGAATCCGCTCACCACCGCACCCGGCAGCCCGCGGCGGGCAATTGAGAACACCGGGGCTCCGTCCATCACTGCGGATTCAAAATAAAAGCGTACGCCCATCCTGTTCGCCAGGTTGGTCAGCTCCCGGTAGCCGTGGACCACCGGCCCCTTGTTGGCGGTGACTGCATGCATGCCGGCTTTGAGCGCCTGACGGAGGTAGCTCACGGCTGGCTCACCAGTCTGATAGTTGACCGGGGTGGTCTCTACCAGGGCATCCGCTCCGCAGGCAGCCAGGAAATCAGCACTATCTTTCAGGGGCTCGGTGGAGAACTCATCGAGCGATCTTCCCGTCCGATATGCTTCCAGCACTTTCTGGAGTTTGAACCCCTTGGGGTTGACAGCCCTTCCGTGATTTCCTGAGGCGATGCCTACGATCCGGAAGCTGATTCCCGGATTCGCGGCCAGATCCCCACTTTTTTCATGCAGCAGCTCAACAAAAGCCTGGCCGACGTTGCCAAATCCGAGCAGGGCCAGTTTGTATTCAGGAAGGGGTGGGGGTGTGGGGGACATGAGCTAGCTCATCCTTTCTTGTGGCGGGTTTTGATGGATTGGATCTCTTCTTCTGATAGTTCCGGGACCTCGGAGGTCGAGGTGATGCCCAGGGCTGCCCGCTGTGCTTCCCGCCAGCGGGCCAGGCGCTCCGCAATCTCTGGTTCGGTTCCCTGGCTGGACGGTTTGTAAAAATAGGTGCCCAATAGCTCGTCCGGCAGGTACTGCTGCGGAGCGAAATGGTCGGGGCGGGCATGGGGGTAGACATATCCCTGACCGTGGCCCAGGGCTTTACCGTCCCGGTTGGCATCCTTGAGATGATCCGGCACCCCGATTCGGGCAGATTTCTCGATCAGATCATAAGCCTTGAAATAGGCTCCGGCGGAGTTTGATTTGGGCGCAGTAGCCAGATAGAGCACAGCCTCGACGATGGGGTAGATCCCCTCTGGGAGTCCGATGTAATCAAAGGCCTGGGCAGCGGCGTTGGCCACCACCAGTCCCTGCGGGTCGGCCAGACCGATATCCTCTCCGGCCGAGATGATCAGCCGCCGGAGGATGAAGCGGTGGTCTTCCCCGGCATAGAGCATCTTGGCCAGCCAGTACAAAGCTGCATCGGGGTCCGATCCGCGAATGGATTTGATGAAGGCGGAGATGGTATCGTAGTGGGCGTCGCCGTCCTTATCGTAAAGGACCGCCCGGCGCTGAATGGAATCCTGGGCAACGTCCAGGGTGATATGGATGATGCCCTGGTTGTCTGGTGGGGTTGACTCCACCGCCAGCTCCAGGGCGTTTAGAGCGTTGCGGGCATCTCCCCCGGCCACCCGGACCAGATGTTCCCGGGCATCCTCCTCGAGTTTGATGTCCAGATCGCCGTAGCCCCGCTCCTCGTCTTCCAGAGCCCGGGAAAGCAAGCTGCGAATGTTCTCGTCAGTCAGGGATTTGAGCTGGAAGATACGCGAGCGGGAGACCAGGGCTGAGTTGACTTCAAAATAAGGGTTCTCAGTAGTGGCGCCAATCAAGGTGATGGTGCCGTTCTCAACATAGGGCAGCAGGCCGTCCTGCTGAGCTTTGTTCCAGCGGTGAACCTCGTCCACGAACAGAATGGTGCGCATTTGATACAGCTTGCGGAGGTCTTTGGCATGGGCGATGACCTCACGGAGGTCGGCTTTGCCGGCCATCACTGCAGAAAGGCTGGTGAAGTGGGATTCGGTGTGGTTGGCGATGACCATCGCCAGGGTGGTTTTTCCGGTTCCGGGGGGTCCCCAGAAGATCAAGGAGGAGAACAGGCGGTCGGCCATGATCGCCCGGTAGAGCAGTTTGCCTTCCCCGACGATCTCCACCTGGCCGACAAACTCATCCAGAGTGCGCGGGCGCAGCCGGGCGGCCAGGGGGGCTTTTCGTTTGAGGTCCTCTTCCAGGGCGTGATCGAACAAGTCCATGCGAATATTCTATCATGGGGCGCTGTCCCTGGAACGTACTGGCCGGGGACCTGGCCTGAATCGCTTGAATTGGCCAGGAAGTGACATTTATCAGCTCGCCGACTTTGAGAAAAAATGTACAATTCAGAAATCTGGTTTATTTCGGTATGGTCAAACTAAATTAATAGTGGGCATCGAGGCCAGCATTGCAATCAAGAAAAGGTCCAGGCAGGGATGATCCTGGAGCTATTTGGCGTGGATTACGGAAAATCAAAGGAAACTGGAACCAAGGAGCACTACCTATGGCTGGAGATCGACCTCTGAATAATGACCCTCCTAAACATCTATCAAAGAGACACTGGAGAGCGGCTGTCTGGCTGTCGGCTGCCTGTCTGCTCTTATTGAGCACGGGCTGCCTGTGGTTTCAGACATCGCTCCTGGGTTCGGGCAGCTCTGGTCCGGATTCCCTTACCGCTCAGCCGTACAGTCTTTCAATAGACCAAAACGATCTGGTTCAGGAGCTGGGCTACCCGGAGGCTTTTATCATCCTGTTTTATCAAGGAGACGCCCCGGATGGATCCCTGTTGGATGTCCGCCAGGAGGTCTGGGAATATTACACGGCAGGGAAAAGCTATACCTTCTTAGATGGAGAGCT
>JARROG010000012.1:0-15501 GCA_037384185.1 Anaerolineales bacterium
CTCACTATAGGTTCCTTTGAATACTTCAAGGCAGACACCCTCTGGATCAATCTCCCAGATTTGTGTACCCAATGCGTCAATCAAATAGCGATCGTGCGAAACCAAAATAACGGTGCCATCATAATCAGCCATCACGTTCTGCAGCACTTCTTGCGCCGGGATATCAAGATGGTTGGTGGGCTCATCGAGCAGCAGTAGATTCGCATTGCTGAGGGCCAATTTTGCCAGCGCCAGGCGACCTCGTTCCCCACCCGAAAGCACGCTGACTGGTTTATAGGCATCTGCCCCCTTGAAAAGATAACGTGCCAGATAATTGCGAATTTCGGCTTCCAGCATATGAGAAGCCACAGAATCGATTTCCTGGATCAGGGTATGCTCAGGGTCAAGGTCTTCGTGCGCCTGGGCAAAATAGCCAATATCCAGAGAAGCGCCCAACTCGACCTCGCCGGCCAGTGGGGCGTGCTGCCCGAGGATAGTACGCAGGAAAGTGGTTTTGCCAGCGCCATTTGGCCCTAAAAAGCCGGTGATTGAATGCTCGGGGACGAGCAGGTCTAAACCCTTGAGTGCTTCTACTTCACCGAAGGTTTTGCTCAGATTATGGGTTTGGATGATCGTGTATGGTGATGACATGCCGACCTCTTTCATTTCATCCCGGATGGGAAAAGACAAGGCTCTGATGCCTTTTTTGGGCGTCCCCCTGATCCAGCGTCTTCAGCATCGCTTCCAGGGGATGGGCAGCAATCTCCTGGCCATCACCAACCACCCAGATGAATATCGTTTCCTGGACATCCCTCTCTATCCAGACCTTCTCCCAGGAAGGGGAGCACTAGGCGGTCTGCTGACCGCGCTGGAAGTTTCTACTACAGAATATGTCGGGCTCATCGCAGCCGATATGCCGTTTGCCAGCCCTGAGCTGCTGGCTTTCTTGTTAAAAGAGATCAAGGCCACAGAAGCGGATATCGTGATGCCCAGTTCAAGCTATGGGCCAGAGCCCCTCCATTCGGTTTACAACAGGCAAAACTGTCTCCCGCTTGTCCGCCAGGCCATAGAAAACGATCTATGGCGGATGAATTCCTGGCACGACCAGGCCAGCGTCAGACAAATTGATGCCAGCCTGACAATCGCTGTTTCCGGTTCAGAATATACTTTTGTGAATCTCAATACCAGAGAAGATTTCAACGAGGCAGAGGAATTAGCCAGGAAACTTCAGCTCTGATTCCAGCAACTTAGTCTCGCTATTGTCTCAAAAACAGTCTTGGGAAAGCACAAATGATCGGCACCAAAGACAGAGATATTCTTCGGCAAGCCTTGCGGTTTTTCCCGGGATGAAGTAGATTAGACGAATAATCGCTCGTGGAATGCATTCACTTATTTGTAGAGGAAGAATATGGCTTATCAAGATATCAAGATCAATTACGGTTCAACAGAAATCAATCACTTTCTGCCGGATGATCATATCAGGTTCAAAGTTATAGACTCGCCCAAAATCAAGGCAGATTATGAAGTTCTGAAAGATAAGCTGATCGAGGTCCTGGAGAATCCTATCCAGGCACCAGCTCTGAAGGAACTGGTCAAGAAACACTACCCGGGATCGGGGGCAAAGGTCCTGCTGATTGCAGATGACAACACCCGTCCCAATTTGCATACCCGCATGCTTTATCCTTTGTTGACGGATTATCTGATCGATATCTGTGGAGTGAAGAAAGAGGACTTGGGTATCTTGATCGCTAGCGGTACTCACCGACCTCCCACCCCGCAGGAGATCCGCGACAGGATTCTCGGGGAGGAGGTCTTTCGCGAGTACAAAGACCAGGTCCTGATCCACGATGACCGGGAAAACCTGGCTGATTTGGGTCTTTCAAGCAGCAATACCCCGATCACCATCGACCAGCAAGCGATTGATGCCTGCCTGCTAATCCCGGTGACAGACTCAGAATACCACTACTTCGCCGGTGTGGCGGGAACAGTTAAACAGCTTTTTCCCGGTATCGCCGGCAGGATCACCACCAACACCAACCACACCCGTATGTTTGACAAGGAAGCTGGCTTTAAGCCAACCTGCCGCCTGGGAAACACTACGGGAAATCCGGTGATATCCGACATGAAGGAAATGGCCGGCATCGTCCGAGAGCACACTCCCGTATTTTGCATTGACGCCATCATGGACCACGGGGAGATTACAGCTCTCAATGCCGGTGACATTCTGGCGTTGCACGATCTGGCAAATGAACTGCTGTATGAACGTCGGATTATCCACGTCGACGAGCCGGCTGATCTGGTGATCGTATCTGTCGGTAAACTTGGGATCAATCTCTACCAGTCCGGAAAAGGATTGCATGCTGCCTGGAACGCCGCTAAGAAACCTGGGGGGGAAATCTTACTGTTAGCACCCTGTCCGGATGGCGTGGGGGCAGAAGGATATCAGGATTCCATGGAAGCTGTCCAGGATCTGGATCTGGACCAGGCAATGCATTGGGTGATTGATAATAAATGCAGCCTCGATACCTTCCGGATCGGCAACCAGAAACCCGTGGATACACTCAGGATTCTTAAATCCCTTGGTGAAGGTCACATCAAAATCCTTTCTGAAATGGATCCTGAAGAACTGCACTCGGTCTATCGGTTGGACGCGATACCTGACAGAGGCTCTCCCCAGAAAAGCCTGCGGAGTTTTGTGGAGGATTTTCTGGCGAAAAATCCCGGGGCTTTGATTTACCTGCTGCGGGATGCTGGATTATATGTTGTCCCCGACCATGGCTGAACCCTTTTTTTAACAAACAAACCCGCAGCAGTCGCAGCTGCGGGTTTTTTATATTCTTTTACATTCCTTGGTGAAAGACCCCGGTTAGCGGACCAAGCAGCGGTCCTACTCGAAGATCACTTCGGGAAAACCCAAATCAAGGAACAATCGGCCAAGGAAACTTTCAGCGCCTCTGTCTCTAAATTGACTTCTCCCTTGCTGAAGATCCCTGTATCCCGATCATAGATATATGATTTTTGATTATCAATAGCTACCACAAAGATCTCGGGGGCAGGGAGGGTTACGTAGAGCACATCTCCCGAAACCCGCAGATCCTCGGGAGCGAGCTTATTCAGGTCCACTCCGGCAATGACTTCCCCATGGGCAACGAACAGCAAGCGATCACCTACCAACCATTCAAAAAAACCCTGGCGGGTCTCTGCGGTGATGATCTTCTCAAGGGAATACTTAATGGTCTCCAGACGCGCTAAACTGCGTACTTCATGGATGATGGTAACTGGATCAGGAATGATCGTGGGGGTGGGGTGAAGCAGCACAGCCACCTGGGTAGAAAGGCTTCCAGTCATTTCCCTCACAGGCGCCAGCTGGTTGTTGAGAGTACTCTTAAACGTAATTCCCACATACACACCCACTCCAACTAAAACCAGCACCAATACAAGTTGAAAGATCCACTGCCACCTTCTCATCGAAACTCCTTAATCATCTCTCAGATGATACGCTTTCTTATTGTTCATAAAACATCCATTTCCCCTGATTGACCTGCCGTCTATTCGGGTCATTCGGACAACTTATCCTGCCAGCTGAGGAGGGTCTCCAAAGCTGACTGGGCCTGATGTGCCTGGATATAGAGATGGTCATGGTGATAAGCCGATATGACGTTAACGGAGAATCCTTGAGCAGCCAGGATTTCGGTGATCCTGGCCAGGAATCCAACGGATCCCAGGCTGGAATAGACGTTCAAAGTGATTCGTTTAAATACAAATTCATAAGGGAGTTGATCAAGATCTGCGAGATGCTTATCGATGATCACGGTCACACCCTCACGTTCACAATAGAATCCCTGGCAGATGGTCAGATATTCTTCAGCTTTTTCCGGCGCAAGACTGCAGAAAACCAGCTGGTGTCCGTCCAACACGGGCTGCATATTTTTCAGCAAATAGTCAAGATCAAATCTAGGTTCTTGATCCATTGATCGGCACTCTCTCCTGATAGGTGAAACTGATTGCTATTATTTCCATCCAGCACCCGTCTCATTAAATTATAGCCAATAAAATCATCCAAGCTCTATCAAAGTCTTGCGACAACGTTTGTCTGAGATAACGGACAGCTTAACCACCTCAATGGTTCCTGGTTAGTTTGTCAGACTGACCCTACATTAGAAACTGAACCAGAATTACGGTGAGGATAGACCCAGCCATTACCAGGGTGATATGAAGATTCAGGAAAGACAGACCAGCGGCGACCAGCCCTCCCATAAGGCCCAGCAGTGGCTGATCTCTATCAACCAGCAGAACTCCTGGAAAGATCAAGGCACCGAGGGCAGCATAGGGTATGCTTCTCAACCATTTCCTGAACCAGCCGGGGAATTGAAAGCGGTCCAGAAACAAGGCGGGCAGCAGCCTCGGAATATAGGTCACCAGAGCCATACCTCCAATTATCCAGAGAATATTCACAGCTCCTCCCCCATGAGCGGAATACCCAGCACCGCAGCCAGTACAGTCGCCAGCACGATGGCCCAGCCGGCATCCATCAGATGTCCCAGCCCCCAGTTCAGCAGCATGCTTGCCCCTGCGATCAGTGCATAACCAATTGATTTCCGCGCAGAAGGAATCAGTAAACCTATGAATAACCCATACAGACCCATAGTCATCGCAGTAGTGACCTGGGAAGGTATGAACTCAGCTCCCAACCCTCCCAGGGCAGATCCAGAGACCCATCCGAAATAAGCCGTAAGCATCAATCCCGCCATGTAGGCAGGTCCTTGCGGTTCTCTGTGGATCTGATCACCCAGAGTCAACAAGGCAAAGGTCTCATCGGTGATGAAAAAGGACAGGAAATTCTTCCAGGCGGCAGGAAAATCGCGCATCTGATCGTTGACAGCCAGGCTCATGATCAAATGTCGCAAATTCAGGAAGAATGTGGTCGCGATGATCTGGATCGCATCAGCACCAGCTAACAGCATGCTTACTCCCACGAACTGGCTGGCGCCCGCAAATACCAGCAGGGACATGAGTGCAGCCTCCCACCAGTTCAGAGCCGCCTGCCCGGCGAGGGCGCCGAAGGCAACCGCTATTGGGAAATAACCCAGAGCAATTGGACTTCCCGTACTTACACCCTGGAAAAATGCTTTTTTAGTATCCATGACCTGTTTTCAGCAGCCTGCCAACATTCCTCAGGGAATCTTGAAACGCTGGATAGAATTGTCATTCAGATCGATGACCGGGAGGGTCATTTTTCCCTGGGCATCTCGTTCAACAGATTGTCCGGAAGCATAGATTAGATCGATACCGTAAAGTTCTTCCTTGTTATCTTCTGAGTCATTAAACCGATGGTCCAGGTGTTTGTGGCCAAATAACAGGGCATTGACCCGAGGCGGCTGGTCTTTGCGGCGGGTGATGACGCTCTTAAGGTCCAGATGATCCCGCAGGCCGTGGTAGAAAAGATAATCAAAGGGATGGTGGTGGAGCACCAGGACGACCTTCTCCACTGCTGGATTTTCAGATAATTCGTCCAAAAGCCGATCCAGATCCTGAATCTGCCGTTCTCCAAGGTATCCCTGAGCTCCCCAAAATTCACGCCTCTTCATCTCTTCCAGCATGGAATCCAGCAGGATAAAAGCCGTTCCGCCATGATAAACGACGGCAGGATAACGGGCGATGCCCGAAATCAACTCCCGAAAATCCCGCTGGCTGCCGGGGTCTTCCCGGATGCCATCAGGACCATAATCGTGATTCCCTGGAACCCCTAATACCTGCAGTCCGGCTTCACGCAGTCGGGAAAACAGCCTGGAGGCCTGCTCGAACTGCCATTCCTGACCGTCATCCACAATATCCCCGCTGATAACAACCACATCAGCTTCGTGAAGTTCCCGGTTCTCAATGATCCAATCAACGATCTGCGAGACCTTTTCCAGATTATTTGATTTCCCGATATGGGTGTCCGAGAGATGAATGATCTTCAAGTGCTGCTCCCCAATTCCAAACCCAGAGCCGATCCAGATACTTTTACCGGCCTGGACAGATTTCAACCCGTTAAGCATACCATAAGGCAGGAAACGTTCAGGGCTTGATTTGCCAGACGTGAATCACAGATTTATATTCATCGGCCAAACGTTCAATTACATAGAGCAAACCATTCGCTCGGTCAAATGCTGCCGCCCCAACCAGATCCCTTTTGTAGATGGTTTGGTCCAGATTCGGGTCCAACAGGAACTCATCCAAAACCAGAACCGCATAAGGCTGAGGAACCCAGCTCTTAATTTCCCCCCGAGCGACCTCGACCAACTCTTTCGGATCATAAAAGATGATTTGGGCTTGATAAGCCTCGGACCAGAATCCGCGATTATCATCAGGCCATTCCGGGACCTCTGGGCAGGTTGGGGGTGTGTGTTCAGCACAATCATGCTCCCAGACCACCCCATTTGCGAAGCCATACCATTCCTTCCCCAGCGCTTTGGTTCCCACAAAAATCACCGCTGTTCGAGGGCCGGCGGTCAGCCAGGCCCCTCCCCACCAGTGGTCTGCTTCGTGGTAGTCATTAACCGCCTGATCGGGAGTACTGAGGAGATCCGGGGAACCGGGAGCCTGCTCACCGTACAGCAGCAGGGGATAAATTGAATCCAGTGTTCCACCGGATGGGAGCGGAGATTCCAGAGTAGGCGGCGAATAGGCAAACAATCCGGGGCCCCGTCCGCTCCACAGACCCTCTCTGGCCCTGCCGCTGGCAAGCAGCGGCCCAGGAGCAATTGCTTCCGACCAAGGGGAAGGAATCTCAAACAAATAATCATTGGTGACGTAATTTGTGTATCCATTAAACACCCAGGGGCCCTGGGCAGTGGGGGCGGAGAGATTCAGATCTGCCCAGCCATGGGATGGTTCAAAATCCTGGATATGCTGGCCAAATGCAAAATGAAGCTTCCCCTCTGGTTCGGCCAGATATTCCAGTCCTGCCCGGGGAATACTCAACTCATTCGCCTTGAAAATCCCGCCAGTCAAATTGGCAAATGGTTGAAGAGTCTCTGCTGCAGGAGCAGAAGAAAGATTTCTTGTAAGTACGGGTGCCGGAATGCTGATCTCAGATACGAAGAGCTGATGGTCGTGGCCAAAACCAAAAAGCGAGCCTGGAAAACCATCAGCCGGGCCGTTCGGGTCTCCACCTGGATAATAAGTAAGGCCATGGCCGCTGTAATCCCAATCCGATTCACCATTTGGTTCCGGCAGCCTGAAAAATCCCAGATATACCAGATCCTCCGGCTGAATGAGGATTCTCTCCGGAATCTCGCTCCGGGAAACAATTTCTACTTCCTCAGGCTGGCTCTCCAAAGTCGAAGGCGGCCGGCCGGATTCTTCCTCCCCCGGAAAGTGGTTCCCAATCCTGGGCTGGCATCCAGCACTAATCAAGCTGATGAATATTGCAGCGTTTAACCAGGCTCGACCGCGCATGAGACCTCGCTTTGTTTGAGGTTTTAGATTATTTGACCAGCCACCTCAATCCAGGCGGCAGGAGAGAATATTGAGAAACCTGGTTCAGCTGATAGGGTCGGCCGCTAATGATCGCTTCCGCAGCAAGCATTCCACTGTGGATTGCCGGACCAATGCCCTCCCCCATATCCCTGGTCGCCAGTCCGGCAGCATCGCCCACAAGATAGAGATCCTTCTGACTGACATTAAGCTCGCTGCCCCGCAGGTAATACACATAACCCCGCGGGTCAGGAGGTATTTCCGAAATCAGCCCGGATTGCTGCAGTTTTTCAACCAGATATTCCCACTGATCCTGGATCGTCAATTGTGTTTCCTTCAAGGCTGCTGCATTTCCCCCCACTCCCAGGTTCAAATAACCACCAGTTTTGGGAACATACCAGGAATAACCAGGTAGTTCGTTCTCAAGGAACCATAATCTGCAGAGTGGGTCATGCCACCTGATCTGGTACTCGCTTTCCAGAGCAACGATCCGATTGGAAGCCCTAGAACCGCTGTCCTCTCGGAACATTCGTGCCACAGGGCAGTGTGTTCCGCCGGCTCCCACCAGCACCTGAGCTTCGATCTGCCCATCCAGGAGAAAGCCTTTTTCCGTCCGCTGGATCTCCTTGACCTCGTGCTGGATGAAGTCAGCCTCGGATAAGTCCAACAGCCAGCCGTCAAACTCAAGACGGCGGATTGCATACTGCTTCCCCGGCCGTACTATCGGAAAACCTTTCAAATAAATCAGCAATCGCGAAAATACAGTCAGGTCGTAGGGATAATCCGCGGGCTTTACGCCCAGCATCTTGAATACAGAAGGGGTCAGCCATCCTGCGCAGGTCTTCTGCCTCGGAAAGTCCATCTTATCGACAATCAGGCAATCAACCCCGGCTTCACCCAAGCGGCGGGCGCAAGCGCTGCCAGCTGGCCCACCACCCACTATCACAACCTGATGGGATATCATGATTTCCGGCAATCAGGTTGAGGAGTACCAGGCCTGGTGAAAACAACCTGCCAGAGCTGATTTTGGCGGGAGCGGAATCCTCCGGCACTGCTCAGCAGATAGTAGCGCCACATCCGGTAGAATCTTTCTGAATAATTATCCTTGAGATCCGGCCAGGCTTTCTCAAAATTTTCGTGCCAGGCCATCAATGTGGGATCATAATATGGTCCAAAATTATGCCAATCCTCTACGACGAAGAGCCCTTCCATCGCCCGCGCTAACTGAGCGATAGAAGGCAGCATTCCGTTGGGAAAGATATAGCGCTCTGTCCAAGCATTGGTGCGGATCTCGCTGGTGTTCGAGCCGATGGTATGGAAAAATCCGATACCACCCGGCTTCAAGGTCCGATCAACCACTTCCATATAAGTCCGGTAATTCTTATAGCCCACATGCTCCATCACGCCGATCGAGATCACCCGGTCATATTGACCATCCACTTCCCGGTAATCCTGAAGCCGGAGTTCAACCGGCAATCCCTGGCACAGCTCCCGGCCTAGCTCTACCTGCTCCTTTGAAACAGTCACACCCAGCACCTCAACTCCGTATTTCTCCGCAGCATACTTGGCAAAGCTTCCCCAGCCACAACCCAGCTCAAGGACGGTCATCCCGGGCTGCAAGCCGATCTTGCGGCACACCAGGTCCAATTTGGCTTCCTGTGCTTGATCCAGATTGTCTGCATCCTTCCAATAGGCGCAGGTGTAATTGAGGCGGCTGTCCAGCATCGCCCGATAGAGATCGTTTCCAAGGTCATAATGGCGTTCACCAATTTGAAAAGCCCGGGCTGAAGTCTGAAGATTGAAGATTTTAGCTCTGAGGACATGCATCAGGATCTTCCAGTTGCCCTTGATCTTCCGGTCCAGATTCGCTCGCAGCACACGATCAATGAATTGATCGATGGCCTGGCAGTCCCACCAGCCATCCATATAAGACTCCCCCAAACCCAGAGCGACTTCTTGTAAAATCCGGTTGTACAAGCGGTTGTCATGGACTTGAATATCCCAGGGGTCCGGTCCATTGACTTCGATGTCAGCGCTTTTCAAGAGGTCTTTTATCAATGCTTCCGCTTGTGAGGACATGGTTTTCCTCCTCCCTAAACTTAGTTTCACTAGATATTAACCAATCCCTCCGCTTTCCGTTACCCGGATTGACAAGCAAACCAATTATTTGGCAATGGAAGGGTTTTAATCGGTCAGCATCTCCAGTACACCCGGACCCACCACACTCCAATCCACACAGGGCCTTTGAAAACCCTCTGGTTGGATCAGCGGGCAGCCAAAGGCTGCATCATCTATATACAGCTGTCCGTAGGCTTTCGGACTGCTGGTCCAATGTACCTGGGTCGGATTCTTGTTGACTCCATAAAGGCGAAGCCCATTCTCTTCCAGGTAGGAAACAGCCTGGGAGAGCACGTCGCCATTTTTACCTCCATCAGACCGCATAGTAAAATGGATCAATTTCGCACCAGCCTGCTGGAACTTGTCCAGCCCATCCAGGGCACCCGGTGCCGGCGGACCGATTTCCGGAAAACGATGGTCAACAACGGTACCATCAAAATCAACACAAATATACATTTAGGCCTCAATCATCTCAGTAATGTCAATTAAAAATGAGTATACCAAACAAAAAAAGAACCCAGAAATTTGACAAAAATCATCACTCGAATCAAAATAACTGGGTTCTTTTTCAATGGTTGGAAAGAACTTGGTCAAAACCTCTCTAATAATTCAAGCATCCTCTGGGGATCAGTTGTCGGAGCGCTGCATTGATAATTCTGGCAGACATAGGCAGTAGCTTTTCCATCCAGGGCTGGCTGGTCCCTCAGCAGCGGGATCAGGTTGAACAATTTTTGGTCAGCCTGCTCAGGCCTCAGCAGGACCACGCAATTGGGGAAATAACCACTCTGCAAACTTTGGAACATTTCCCGGGTATCTGAACTGGCTGGGTTTCCGGAGATGACCACCTCGCAGGAAGGGCTATTTGCTCGCAGCAGACCGGCCATCAACTGAGTGTATCCCTGTGGGATCTGATTGATCTGGGTTGAAAAAGCTTGCCCGATCTGCTGAGCCTTCTGTTCGTAGGAGGGAACGGAGAGCATGCGGCTCAACCTTACCAGGTTGCAGAAAGCCACAGAATTGCCGGAGGGGATTGCACCATCATAAATCTCCTTACTGCGGTAGATCAAATCCTCCTGGTCGGCAGTTGTGAAAAAGAATCCACCGCCATCATCATCCCAAAAATCCTCGAACATGATCTCAGTCAGATTCCTTGCCATAATCAAGTGTTCTGTCTCAAAACCCGCCTGATAGAGCTCCAGCAACCCCCAGACCAAGAAGGCATAATCATCCAGATGGGCATTCAGGCCTGCGCTGCCATCCCTGTAGCGTTTCAGCAGTCTGCCCCCCTCCCCACGCAGATTTTTCCAGATAAAATCTACTGCCCTGGAAGCTGCCTGGATATAAGCCGGTTCCTGAAGAACGGCACCAGCTTTGGCAAAAGCCGCAATCATCAGCCCATTCCAATCGGTGAGGATCTTATCGTCTTTAAGGGGATGGACCCGCTTCTCCCTAACGTCAAACAATCTGCGGCGCAATGCTTCCCAGCGGTCAGCCAGTTCTTCTGGGCTCAAATCAGCTTGAACCGCCAATTCGCTTAACGGCTGCTGCAAATAAATCAAATTGAGACCGGTTGTTTGGCGGCTGGATTCCTCCTGGAAATTCCCTTCTTCCCGGAAATTGAAGACCTTCCCAAACAGCTTGGCATCTTCTTTCCCAGCTGCTTCCTGGAATTCGGAGGATGACCATAAATAGAATAAACCTTCTTCCCCTTCACTATCAGCGTCTTCCGCAGAGTAAAAACCCCCTTCCGGGCCGGTCATATCGCGCTGGACATAAGCCAGGATTTCACGAGCTACTGCTGCAAAAGAGGGATTGGCTATCGCCTGGTAGGCCTCGAGGTAGGCCAGGGTCAGAAGTGCCTGGTCATAGAGCATTTTCTCAAAATGGGGCAGCTTCCAGGCTGAGTCAGTTGAATAGCGGTGGAATCCAAACCCAACCTGGTCGTAAATACCTCCCAAACGCATCTTTTCGAGGGTCGTTTCAAGCATTTCCAGGGCTCTCTCTTCACCGGTCGCCTTCCAATAGCGTGCCAGGAAGATCAGGTTATGAGGAGAGGGAAACTTCGGAGCGCCGCCAAATCCCCCGTGCAAGAAATCAAACCTACTTTCCAGCTGCTGGTAAGCCTTGTCAATCAAATCCCGGTCAAGCTCGCCCTGTTCTTGAGGCAGATTGCCCTTCTGCAGCTGCTCGGTGATCGCCTCAGCGCTCTGCAGCAGCTCATCCCGCTGATCAGCCCACAGATCTGCAGCTTTGGGAAGCAGCTCCAACAACCCAGTCCGCCCGAAACGGCTTTCCCGGGGGAAATAGGTTCCCACAAAAAAGGGTTTTCTTTCCGGCGTGAGCAGCACGGTCAACGGCCAGCCCCCGGTCCCGGTCACCGCCTGGCAGACCGACATATAGATCTGGTCGATATCAGGCCGTTCTTCCCGATCCACTTTGATGGGGATGAAATAACGGTTGATGATTCCGGCGACATCCTCATTTTCAAAGGATTCATCCTCCATGACATGGCACCAGTGGCAGGTCGCATAGCCGATGGAGAGGAAGACCGGTTTATCCTGGGTTTTTGCTTGTTGGAATGCCTCATCACTCCAGGGATACCAATCAACCGGGTTGGCCGCATGCTGTAGTAAATAGGGGGATTTTTCAAAGATCAATCGATTGTAATCCGGACCGCCATCGGCTGGAAGCCTGTGGATCTCTTCCTTGGGAGGGATATTCAAACTCATAAGATTCCTTGGATATAAGATCCGGAAAGGATAATCAAGCCCTAAGCAGGATCGTTGAAAGGCGGCTTTTCCAAGCCGTGGGCAAGCAGGAGATCTTGATCTTGAAGCAGTTCCTGCGTTGGACCGTCAGCGACAATCAAACCTTCATCCATGATCACCATCCGCGGGAACAGCTCTGCCACCATCTGCAGGTCATGGGTGGATACCAGCATGGTGATCGACAGATCTCCTAGAAAATTGATCAGCGAGCGTCTGGCTCGTGGATCCAGGCCTGCAGAAGGTTCATCAAGGACTAAAATCTGGGGATGCATCGCCAGCACGGTAGCGATGGCAATTCTCTTTTTCTGACCCATGCTCAAGTGGTGCGACAGGCGACTTCCAAAGTCTTCCATCTCTACAACTTCCAGCGCTTCCTGGACGCGCTGTTCGACTTCGTCTTCTGGCAGTCCCATGTGCAGCGGACCAAATGCCACATCCTCGAAGACCGTCGGGGAAAACAACTGGTCATCCGGATTCTGGAACACCAGGCCAACCAGAGCCCGGATCAAGGGCAGATTTTCCTTCTCCAACGCCATTCCGGCAATGGAAATGGGGCTGTCTTCTCCCAGGATGCCGTTCAAATGCAGCATCAGAGTAGATTTCCCGGCTCCATTAGGTCCAACCAGGGCTATCTTCTCCCCTTCGCAGATTGACAGACTGACTCCTTTTAACGCCTCGTGGCCGTCCGGATAAGAAAATTCCAGGTCTTTCACCTGCAGAATATCCCCGTCACATTCGGGGAGCTTGATTTCGAAGGCTTCTGAGTGTTTGATAGGCATTAGCGAATCCATCCCACAAGTTGAATTAAGACAATGATCACTGCAGCCGCAGAGAGGACCAGCCAGTCCTCTCTGACCATCTTATGCGGGTTCAATGTCCGTATATGACCGGTATATCCCCGGGAAACCATAGCCTGGTAGATCCGATCGGAGCGTTCATAACTACGTGTGAACAGCTGTCCTGCCATGCTTCCGGTTGTCTTTATCCGCCAGGATAAGTTTCCCCCTGATTTGACTCCAGGAAGTCCCGCACTGCGAGCTTCCCGGGCTCTGAGAACCCGGAAGACCTCATTGGAAAGCACAAACAGGTAGCGGAACAAAAAGGCAATGATCGTGGTCAATGTCCTTGGCAGGTGCAGGTGTTCCAGGGCATGGATCAGATCAGGGAACTGAGTAGTTGCCACCAGCAAGATGGCCATCTGGACTGACAGCCAGGAGCGAAGCATGATGCTTAGGAAACGGATCAACCCTGCATCCGTGGGTATCAGCTTGACAAAGCCTAAATCCCAGACAGTTAGTGGTTCGCCAATAGGGGAGAAGATCGCGCTAACCGCCACCAGGGCAAATGGCAGGGCGATCAAAGATCTCTTAAGTGTGAAACCCAATCCCAGATCAGAAAGCTCATTCGCAGCCAGCAGGATCAGCCAGGAGAGAGCAAACGCTATCCAGCTGCCATCTGGTAGAAGAGCATTCGAGAGTATAAACGCGACTGCTACCAGCACCTTTACCCTGGGATCGAGTTCGTGGATCCTGCTATCCAGGTGATGGTATTGATCTGTCAAGTCAACATGCATAACAATTTACCTTACTTATATTCAACAAAAGAGAGCCTGATCCCTGTTTCGCTGACAGGCAGACTCGAGAAATTCCTATCTGCTGAATTCATATCATTATACCTTTTCCGTTTTGCTCAGTCTGCGGCCAACGAGGATGATCACAACCAGCACGACTAGAACACCGACAATCCCCGCCAAAATCGTTGAGAGGGGAGTATCTCCCAGAAATGGAATCGTATAATCCGGAAGGAATCGGTAGTTTGGTCCAACGCCACTGCTCAGAAAACCCAGGTTTTCCGCAACACGTTCCAAACCATCCGGGTTGCTGGAAGCCAAAGGTGAAATCAGGACTGCCGCTAAAGCGAGCAGAACTCCCCCAACAACCCATCCCTTTCCGCCTTCCTCGATCGTTCTTTCCGGGTTGATCAAATCCGGTCTGGTTTGCTCGATATAGACCAGGGCAGCGACTGTGATTAATGCCTCTCCAATGCCAATTAAAGCATGCACACCCAACATAGCTGGAAGAACGATTTCGAGGCGGGTTGTGCCGCTCAACCAGAGCTGGAGCGAGGTTACCAGAGCAGCCGCCATGGTAGCTATCCAGGCGCCAATCCCCGCAACCGTCAATCGTAAGATGCGTTTGCGGCCGACAACCAATCGATAAAAGCCAAACCCGATCACTGCTGTGAGGATCCCCATATTGAAGATATTCGCGCCCATCACCAGCAATCCCCCATCCTGGAAGAGCAATGCTTGCACTCCCACCACAGAGGTCATCACCAGAATACCTGCCCAGGGGCCGAGCACTATCGCTGCCAGAGCGCCCCCCAGGAAATGTCCGGAAGTCCCTCCGGCGATAGGAAAATTCAGCATCTGGGCTGCGAATATGAATGCCGCCATCACACCCATCAAGGGAATCTGCCTCTCGCCTAAGGTACGGTTGGTCTTCGACACAGCAAGTCCAACCATGATGATGGTAATCGCCCAGAAAATCAGGGAGACAAAAATAGTCAGAAATCCATCAGGGATATGAAGATAAACCGGTGCGTACATATTAGCTCCTCTCTTTAGAACAAATCTGCTGCGCTGCTCTTACCTATTCCAGACATTCAGAACACAAACCAAAAATGGAAAAATGGTCCAGATCTGGCTGAAAGTTATAGGCCTCCCGCAGCTTCTCACCTAATTCTGCGAGAAACCTGCTGTCTCCATCGATCACTCGGTTACATTTCCGGCAAACCAGGTGAATATGCGGCCCATGCTGGTAAGTTGCAAAGACCGATTTACCCTCACTAAGATCGTTCCGGCAGGCAAATCCTTCCTGCCAGAGCAGCTCCAGTGTTCGGTATACAGTGGCGATGTTGATTGTGCTGGTATGGGTCCGCAGCTGCTCAACGATCTCATCCACCGTGACATGATGGGAGCTGTGGGCGATGGTTTCTATAATCATCTCTCGCTGGGGAGTGATCCGGTAGCCTCTTTTTTTAGTTGCAAAAATTCGCAAGTAGGTGCTAGATGTCTCATTGCCACACAATCGTTGCTGAACTGAAAAAAAGAGGCTACCGGATCACTCCCCAGCGGGAGATGATTATAGAAACCATCGCCCACAGCTCCCATCAT
>JARROG010000013.1:0-12906 GCA_037384185.1 Anaerolineales bacterium
CCGCCAATTTTTATCACCGAATGGCGGCTCATTGGCTGATCTTGCAGCAGCCTTTCACCAAAATAATCGGTCAGTTTTTGAATCTGGCGTTCACTTATCACGGGTTCAGACATCAATATTCCTTATAAATCCTTAATGCGGTCAAGCACCTTGTTTACGACCCGGGAATTTACTTCATCACCGGATTTGAGGATCCGGTTCAGCTCATCTTGAAGCTGGGGGTCCTCCTGCACAACCCAGTCATATTGGTTGCGCGGTTCGAAAGCAACCTCGACAGCTTGATCAGCATCGTTTTGATATGCTTTTGCAGCCATGGTCATTCTCCTCTCTTCAATTTGATCTGTCTGACAGAGTATGTTCTAACCTGTCATTGATCTCAATCGCGTCCCCGGCACTGAATACCAGCACCAGATCACCCTGCTTCACTTCGTTTTCCAGGTAAACAGCTGCCTGTTCGATATCCGGAATGAAATGTGTGTTTTTATGTTCAATTGACTCGACCAGCGCCTCCATTGAAAACCCCGCAGGAATCTTCTCCCTCGCTTCGTAAACACCGAGAACGATCACCTGATTGGCATCTTCGAAAGCCACTGCAAATTCATCAAAATACGCGCTGGTTCTGGTATAGGTATGCGGCTGCCAGACTGCCCGGATGAACCGTTCGGGATAGGCAGCTCGGGCTGCAGCTAACGCTGCCGCGATCTCAGTGGGATGATGACCATAATCGTCTACCAGCATCACCCCCGCCCATTCACCTCGTATCTCAAATCGCCTCCCGCTGCCTTTGAACTCTGCCAGGGCACTGATGACTTCCTCTCCTGGAAGGCCCAGGAGTTCAGCAGCAGCAAATGCCCCCAGGGCATTCAGGACATTATGTCTTCCCGGAACTCGCAGCGACACCGGCAGCAGCTCGGCCTTACCCTCAGATCCAATCACAAGATCGAAATCCATACCCCCTACTTGATTGACCCGCAGATTATCCGCAGTAAACTCACCAGCGCTCTCATCGAACCCATAACGAACCAGGGTTTGTCCATCTTTCAACTGCTGACCCAGACGGAGAGCTGCCGGACTTTCCGCGCAAACAATCAGAGTGCCGTCTGGCTGCAGGTTGCTCACAAATTTCCTGAATGCCTCCTCAAAGATTTCCGCGGTCGGGAAGATATCAGGGTGATCGTGTTCGACATTGGTGATCACCGCCAGCTGAGGATGGAGTCCTAAGAACATATAATCGTACTCGTCTGCCTCAATCACAAACAAATTGCCTTTCCCCGCCCGGGCGTTGGTTTCCAGGTTGGCTACCACACCCCCGACGATGAAGGAAGGATCTTTCCCAAGCTTGGTGAGGATCCAGGTTAGCATGGACGTGGTCGTGGTCTTACCGTGGCTGCCAGCAACAGCCAGCACTTCTTTCCCGGCCGTCAACCGGTCAAGGAAATCCGATCGTTTCAGGACCGGGATACCTGCCTTCCTGGCTGCCAGCACTTCCGGGTTGCTGTCGGGGATAGCTGATGAGCGGACCACCAGATCCGCGCCGCGGATATTTTCAGCACGATGGCCCAAACTGACTGACCCACCCGCCTCTTTCACCGCAGCAAAGAGCGGCGAATTGTTTAAATCCGATCCGCTTACCCGGACATCCTGTTCTAACAGCACTTTCGCAATCGCTGACAAGCCTGTGCCTCCAATGCCGATAAAATGTATGTGCTCCATCAGATGAACACCACCAATACGAACATGAATGCCACCACGACAGCAAAGAACAGCCCGATCTGATTGCTGGCAAAAACTGGTGGGAAATAATTCAGGATATTCACAGCTGCGTCTCCCAGCGGTGTGCCTGGTTGAGGCGGCAGGATACTCGGTGAAAACGGATAATGTGCCGCAGCCATATACCACCAGAGGCTGCCAACAATGAAAAACCCGCTCCCGAGGCCAAGGACCAAACCCAGCAGAATATCTTGAACGCGCTCCCTGTGGGCTTTATCCCGAATTACCGCCAAACGCGGAGTCTGGTAACCGAAAAATGCCAGGAGACCAAGAATAGCTGCCCGAGACCAGAACTGGATCCTTAATTCATCCTGGACTGGCAGTGGAAGTGATTCGAAGGCAGTTCCAGCGCTCAGGTTCTCCACTTTTCCCAATACATCTTCAAAAGGCACCATATAGGGAGTGAAGGATTCCAGGACATAGATCAGGAACAACGCCAAGACAATACTGAATATCACCAGCAGTTCCTTTGCCCATCCCCGCATCGCACCGATCAGGCCGAACAAGATCACAAACATCCAGAAAGCAGAGAGGATTGAAATCATACGCTGACTCCTCCTCGCTTCTTTTCCGTCAGGTCGAGTAATAACTTTGCAATTTGCCTGGCCGCATCCGGTCGTGCCATCCCTCTGAGAGCAGCTTTCATTCCCTCACGCAGGTCAGGATCGCCCATCAGGCTTCGGATTTCAGGCAGCAGGCGCTCTGCCAGATCCTCATCCTGGACTATCACAGCTGCACCCCTATCTGCCAGGTAGCTGGCATTGGTCTTCTGATAACGCCAGGCATATGGATACGGTACCAGGATCGCTGGGAGCTCAAAGAGCGGGTACTCACCCAGGATAGATGCACCGCTGCGGGATACGACCAAATCGGCACTGCGCAGTGCCGCTCCCATTTCTTCATGGAGGAAGGGATAAATCCGATAGTTCCTCTGATAGGAATCGGGCAGCAGATCCCGCTTGCTGCTAATCTCCTCCCAGTCTAACTTGCCAGCAATGTGTAGAATCTGCATCTCTTCCAGCAGGTCAGGAAGAATGGAGGATAACGCACGGTTGATGGATCGAGCACCTTTGCTTCCGCCAAATACCAGCAGGACAGGCAGATCAGGATTGAGATCCAGGGTCTGAAGAGCTTGCTCCCGGGTCCAAGAAAGCATCTGGGAGCGAACGGGGTAACCCGTTACGGTCACGGATTTCCCAGGCGGAGTGAAATGGCGGCTGCGCTCCACTGAGAGAGCGATTCTCTCCGCCAGTCTGGCAATTGTCTTGATCGCCAGGCCGGGTTCGATATCCGGCATAAATACCAGGCTCGGAACCGATCTGCCGGCAAAAGCGGCAGGAACCGCCAAATATCCTCCAGTAAAGAACAACACATCCGGCTCGAAATCCTGGATGATCCTTCCCGCTTTAAGGTAGCCTTGAAGAAGCTTGGACAGGTTGCCAGGCAGATTTTTCAATCCCACTCCATGCAGACCCGCCGCAGGGATGGTTTGAAACTCAATATGCTGTCTGGAAATTATCTCTGTTTCCATACCGCCTTCTCCACCTATCCAAAGCAGGGCACCTTCTGCCTGCCAGTCAGGTTCAAGATCGCTTAGTGCCTGCAGGACGGCTAAAGCTGGGTACACTCCCCCGCCTGTCCCGCCCGCGCAAATCAACAACCGCACCTAATGACCTCCGTTCCTGTTTTCTTCGTTCAATTTCTGCCCTGCGCCCTACCCCTAGAATCAGGCCCACCGCTGACATGGTGACTACCAAATTTGACCCTCCCTGTGAAACAAACGGAAGCGGGTTCCCAGCCACTGGCAGCAAACCGATGATTACCGCGATATTGACATAAGCCTCAAATACGATCCAAAAAACCAGCCCAGCAACCATCAAGGATCCCAATCCATCCAGAGCTCGTTTGGCGATGACCATCCCTCGCCACAGTAAAAGCGAGTAGAGGATCACCAGCAGACTGGCACCCAGAAATCCGAGCTCCTCCCCAACAACCGCAAAAATACTGTCCGTATGAGGCACAGGGAGTAAAACCAGCTTGGCAACACCCTTACCGAGACCAACCCCAAACCAACCGCCATCCATGAACGCTGTGAAAGATTTAGCGATCTGCTCCGATCCAATGGTATTGATATCCCGGATACCAACCCAAAAATCCTGAATTCGCTGGTAAATCTCTGGTTTCCTGATAGCGACAATCACTGCCCCCAGGGCACTGGAAGTCGAGAGCAACAGCAGGATCTGCAGTAATGATCCGCCGGCCATGAAAAATAACAGCAAACCCAGGGCAAAGACAGTGACAGCAGCGCTCAGATCGGTTTGGACTGCGATCAATCCCGCCATCACGCCCAGGATGATGCCCAGCGGAAAGATCCCGAAATCAATCTGCTTGATCTTGTCGCCTTTGGCATTCAACCACACAGCGAGATAGATAACGATAACCAGCTTGGCTAATTCCGAGGGCTGAACGGATTTTCCACCCAGCAACGAGCGCTCCCCGATGATCAGGGTCAACAGGAGCAGCATAACCGTTCCCAGAATGGCGAGGATAGCCAGCCGGTTACTTTCCCAGCGGTGGTAGTCCAGGAAGTAGAAAACAGCAGCTGACACCAGACCAATCACCAGCCAGATCAGCTGGCGCAGGAAAAAGGAATTGACATCCTTGAATGCGTGCCAGGACACATCCCAGGACGCTGAATAGAGCATAAGCAGCCCAAAGACCAACAAGCCAGCTACTATGCTCAGGAACGGGATATCAAGCGCCAGATCCAGGCCGCCCGAATCCGATCTCAATTCAGTTCGCTGATCCATTTTTTATACTTCCTTCCCCGATCTTCATAATCAATGAATTCATCAAAACTAGTTCCTCCCGGCGAAAGCAGAACAATATCCCCCGCTTCAGCAACATCGGCAGCTATCTGGACAGCCTCCTGGAGCCCAGCGCATTTCCAGGTTGGAAGCAGCTTTTGATCCTTTCCAAGAGAGGAGAGGAGAGCATCTTCAATCAAATCCGCCGCTTCCCCAAACAGGATTAATGCCTTGACTCTGGTCAGCACCAAATCTGCAAAATCGCTCCAGGGCAGATCCTTATCCCTGCCACCTGCCAGCAGCACTATCGGTTCCTGAAATGACTTGATTGCAGCAATCGCATGTTGAGGAGTGGTTGCCTTGGAGTCATTGATCCATTCGACTCCTTTCCGGATGCAGACATGCTCGAGGCGGTGTTCTACACCGGTCAGGGATTCTACCCCAGCGCGCATGGCGTCGTCAGGTAATCCTGCCGCCACAGCTGCCGCGCAAGCAGCCAGAACGTTGAGAACGTTATGTTCACCGCGGAGCTTGATGTCCCGCACGGGAACCAGCTGGCGGTTATGGCTTCCATCGACATACGTGATCCAACCACCTTCAAGATAAGTGCCAGGCAGATCATCCGCGGGCTTATCTCGTCCAAAACTGAGCAAACTTCCCCGAACATGATCCAGCAAACTCCAAGAACCCGGATCCTCACGATTGAGTACGGCCACATCATCAGCATCTTGAAAATCCAGGATATGGGCCTTCGCTTGGCGATAAGCCTCCATTGTTCCATGTCGGTCGAGGTGATTCGGCCTGATATTCAGAACACAAGCCACTGTTGGCGAGATATCCATCAATTCAGTCTGAAAACTCGAGAGTTCCAAGACAGCCAGATCGTCAGCATTCATGCGTTCGATATCGCTAATCAAAGGATTACCGATATTACCGCCCACCCAGGTATGATCCTCTCCCAGAGCAGCCGCGGCGATCTTTCCCACCAGCAACGTGGTAGTTGTCTTGCCGGCCGAGCCTGTGATCCCAATAACCGGGCAGGGCGCCAGTTCGAGGAACACCTGGGAATCATTGATGAGCGGAATCCCGCGCCGGCGGGCCTCCTGGACAATCGGAATATCGAGGGGCACGCCGCCGGAAATGGCCAGTCCATCCGCGCTGTCCAGCAGCTCGGGGGGATGTCCACCCAGCGCCCAGCTGATCTCTCCATTCCGGAACTCTCTCATCACAGTCTGCAAAGTTTCTTCATCCTTCTGATCAGTGATCGTGACCCTAACTCCCTGGCCGCTAAGAAATTTTGCCAGAGCCAATCCCTGGCGGGCAGCGCCCAGAATCACCAGATGTTTACCAGTCCATTCTGTCATCTTCATACCAGCGATAAAGCCACACCGAATAAACCCGCCACCAGGCCAATCAACCAAAAGCGCTGTACGACCTGGGTCTCGCTCCAACCCAGCAGCTCAAAGTGGTGGTGCAGCGGTGTCATTTTAAAAACCCGCCTTCCTTTTGTGAGCTTATAGAAGGCCACCTGGATCACCACGCTGAGCAGCTCACTGAGGGGGATGATACCGATGATCGGCAATACCGCCCACTGGCCAGTCATCAATGCCACAACTGCCAGGGTTGCACCAAGCGCCAGCGAACCGGTATCGCCCATGAATAATTCTGCGGGGTAGACGTTGAACCACAGGAATCCAAAGATCGCGCCCACAAGGATAAAGCAAAATCGCGCCAGATATATTTGCCCCTGGATGAGAGCAATACCACCGTAGGCAGCGAATGCAGTGGCGCAGATCAAACCTGCCAGACCATCCAGCCCATCCGTGAAATTTACCGCGTTTGAATATCCTGCGATCGCTATCACCGCGATCGGGTAATACCAGAAACCCAGCTTGATCTCAAAATCGAATCCCGGAATATAAAGTTCAGGCACATCCAGCAGCAGCCTGAGAACAAGAGCAGTCACTATCGATATCACCAGCTGCAGGCTGAGTTTGGCAAGAACGGATAACCCATCCCCTTCCCGGATTCCTCGCAAGCCCACCCAGTCATCCACAGCACCAATCAGGGCAAACCCGCCAAAGACTATCAGCGGCACCAGGACTGAATTGCCAAAAACCGAGAAACCTAAAACCTTAACTGCGTTGAACAGAATGGTCAGCAGGGCAACCGGGAAAAAGATCAGTACTCCACCCATTGTGGGGGTCCCCAGCTTGGCAAAGTGACGTTCCGGCCCTTCAACGCGGATATGCTCACCAATTTTTAGCTGCTTAAGGATTCGCAGCAGGGGTTGACCCCAAATCACAGTAAGCAGAAAACTGAATGCTGAAAGAGCTAATGCCATCGAGGTAGTGTTCACGACCCCACCTCCAGTGTGGCAACAATTTTATCCATCCGCATCCCGCGGGATCCTTTTACTAACACGACATCCTCGGCTCCCAGGAAATCATTCAAGAACTCTCCCGCTTCCTCACAAGTCTGGAAAGAGTGGATCTGGTCTGCGCTTAATCCCGAAACAGCTGCAGCCTGGGCGATGATCTTTCCCAGCTTCCCAACCGTGATCAGTTGGTCTGCCACTTCCGCGGCCCGGATGCCAACTTTCCAATGACCTTCATGTTCATAGCGTCCTAATTCAAGCATATCGCCCAGCACAGCAATCCTGCGGCCTTTCATCTCTTCCAATAAGTTCAGATCTGCCAGCATCGATTTTGGCGAAGCATTGTAGGTATCGTCCAAAACGGTTGCTCCGCTAGCCGCTGTGACAGCAACCAGGCGCAGCTGAGTGTGTTCAGAACGTAAACCCCTGCTGATTTCTTCCCAGGAGAGTCCTTCGATCAGACCAACAGCCGCAGCCCGCAGCACAGTATGGACGGAATGGCGGCCGATCAGAGGCACTTTCATGTGCAAAGTCTCACCACGATAGTGGAGCCGAAACTTGATACCGTCAAGACCCAGACCCTCGACCTGATCCGCATACAGGTCAGCTTCCGGACTCAGCCCGTAATAAAACACCCTCGCCTCTGTTTGATCCGCCATTTCCCGGACCAACAGATCATCATAATTGAGAATTGCGACTCCTTCCGGCGCAGGCGGGAGGGATTGGACCAGTTCCGCCTTGCCCCGAGCGATTTCTTCTACGGTTCCAGCCCGCTCGGCATGGACTGTTCCTATAGTAGTCAGCACTCCCACTACTGGCTTGGCTAATTCACATAAAAATGCGATTTCGCCCGGCACGTAAAAACCCATTTCTAAGACTGCCCGCTGATGGCCTTCGCTCAAGCGCCAGAGAGTCATGGGCAGCCCGATCTCATTGTTGAGATTTCCGGGGTTCTTCAAAGTGCGGTAGCGCTGTTTCAACACAGTAGTAGTCAGCTCCTTGGTTGTGGTCTTTCCCACACTGCCAGTGATACCGATCACGCGCAGGTTCAGCTTCTGGCGCCAGACCTTAGCCACCTGCTGGAGGGCTTCAAGGGAATCATCAACCAACAGGCAGAAGGGTTCCTCAATTTCCTGGTCCCAGTCCTTCTCGTCCCTTTGCCTGAGATCGATCACCCGCAGACCCGGAGCAACTGGATGATCAATCAAAGCGAAAGAAGCGCCATTCTCGAAAGCGTCCTGGACAAAGTCGTGACCATCAGCCGATTCGCCAACCAGGGCGACAAACATCGATCCCGGGATCAGCTTGCGGGAATCTATCCCCACATCGGCAATGATCCGGTCTGTCCAGGCGGGTTGGATACCCGTTAAAGCCTCAAAAACCACTCCCAGCGTTATCATAATTTCATTCCTGCAGTGCCATCCTGACAGCATCCGGCGGGATACCCAGCTGAATGACCACTTTTTGAACGACTTTCTGAAAAACCGGAGCCGCAATCTCTGAACCCCAGATGGAGGCCGACGGTTTGGAAATCCAGACATAGACCAGGAACTGGGGATCATCAATTGGCCCCCAGCCTACAAATGAGGTATTGGTAGCTGAACTCTTATAACCCAGGCCCGGTACATAAATTTCTGCTGTCCCTGTCTTGCCTGCCAGGCTGTAGCCAGGGACCAATGCTAAGGATGATTCGTTCTGAAGTGACTCATGGAGCATCTGAGTCAGGGTTTCAGCGGTCTCGGCACTAATTGGGTGTCCTACGACGGTTTTTGGCGGTGTATAACGGTAGCCATCATCAACTACGGAATGGATGATCCTGGGGGCTACCATCTCTCCCCTGTTGGCGACAGCTGAGACCGCTTTCACCATCTGGATCGGTGTAATCTCGATTCCCTGGCCAAACGCATTGGTACCCAGCTCAGAGCGGGTATAGTCCGGACTCCAATAGGATTTCACAAGCCCGGGAGCTTCACCCGCTAGTTCGATACCGGTCAGCTGTCCGAAGCCAAAATCCTGCATGTAGTTATAGAATTTCTCTGACTCCAGCTGAGTTGCAACCCAGGCCAGGCAGACATTCAGTGAATGCTGTAAGCAGCCTGTCATATCCTGGGGACCCCACGCTTTTTCATTCCAGTTCTTGATGGTGACTCCACCTATCTCGATCTCGCCTTCATCGATAAATTCAGTATCGGGCTCTACCGCCCCGGCGTCGAGAGCAGCGGCCATGGTGAGCACCTTGACCACCGATCCCGGTTCATAAGACTTAATTGCGTAATTAAAAACGTTCTCATTATTGTTGATGATGTCGGAATACTGCTCATCCCAGTAGCGGTTGATATCCGCCCGGGGTGAGGACGCCATAGCCAATATTTCCCCGGTTTGGGGATTCATGACGATCACTGTCCCTGAGAGAGCTCCGGTTTTCTTGATAGTATTGTCCAGGATCCCCTCGATATCCTCCTGGAGAACCGCGTCGATGGTCAATACAATGTTGGCACCATGGTCAGGGTCAGGAGCCTGATCGGCTTTATGAGGATCCCAGAGAGCCCACCAGCTGCGGTCGTTGCCAAACAGCGTGGAATCAAATTTTTCCTCTATACCTAACTGTCCCTGCTTGGTATCTCTCATCACAAATCCAATAATATTGGAAGCCAGCTTCCCTTCCGGATAACTGCGGGTCAGATGCGGCGTGCAGCTGATACGGACAAGATCCAGCTCTGAACAATCGATGACTTCAACCCGTTCCTGCAAACTAAGAGGTTCTGGTTCGCTTACTGCTTCAGCCTCCAGAGCGTCCAACGGCTCACCGGCATAATAACGCTGCACCAGATCAAGGTAATGCAGCAGATCTTCCTGTGAAGCAAACCGTTCCACTGTCATATTCTTCGTTAAAGGCCGGGGTTCCTGCTGCAGGAATCCCAGCAAGTACTGATTATTGATATGGAAAACCTCAATAGCCAGCTCTGCCAGAGCTTTGACCTCTTCGAATTCACCTGGCTGATAGAAATTCTCGAAGTTGACATCCACCGCATATAAGGTTTGATTGCCTGCCAGTACATGGCCGTGGCGATCCAGGATCAATCCCCGGCGGGAGGCTGCTGTTTCCCATTGCCCCAGCAGGCTGGGACTGGGAAGATCACTGCTGTTCACTGTCAGCTGGATGCGCACCATTTGGGCGATGATCGCCAACCCAAAGAGCGAAAATAGCACCGCAATGCTGATATAGCGCCAGTTGTAGGATATCTTCTCGTTCATAAGCCCTTAAATGGTCTCAGGAATATACTCAACTGCTCCCCTACCCATTCAAATAACGTCTGGTGATAATCCTGTAAATTGACGTTGATCACTGCCGGGCGGCTGCTGTCAACAACCTCAACCACAGTTCCTTCTCCGCTCGGATAACCGGCAACGGGAACATAAAAAACCTCGCCCGGATAAGGAGCCCGGAATCCCATCTCTTTCGCCCGTTTTTCCATGACATCAAAGCGGGACAAACGATCGATCTGGTTGCTGTAATTCACGCTCAGATAAACCAGTTGATCGATATCGTCCTTGGCTTGCTGCAGCTGCCTGCCGATCGAGACCACCTTGGCCGAAACCACCAGATAGAGGATCAGCATAGTGGCCGCGAGAACAATGGCAATGAAAATTCCTCCGATCGTCTGGAGCTTCTGCCTCCGGGGGGAATTTGAGTAGGCTTGGTCCAAGGATGCTTTCATAGTTCTCTCTGGTTGAAATCCTCTTTGCGCTGGCTAAGTATCCTTTAATTAATTGCAAGCCTCATGCCAAATCAGGGGAAAATTTTTTCAGCAGCTCTTAATTTGGCACTTCGAGACCGGGGGTTCAGGTTGATTTCACTCTCCTCAGGCTGAATTGGGCGCCGGGTCAGCACCTTCAGCTGAGCTTGATGTCCACAAACACACTGCGGTACTTCCGGCGGACAGATACAATCTTTACTTTCCCGACGAAAGAAGGATTTTACGATCCGGTCTTCCAGGGAATGAAAAGCAATGATTGCCAACCGCCCTCCTGGTTTCAGTGCTTCCAGCGCTTCGGGCAGGAATGCCTCCAGGGCATTCAATTCGTCGTTGACAGCGATTCTCAGCGCCTGGAATGTGCGTGTTGCAGGATGGATTCTTGTTTTTGGATTTCGGGTTACCTTTTTAATCAGTTGAGCTAAATCCTGTGTGCTGACAAGAGGGCGGTTAGCAATGATCGCATCGGCTATTTTCCAGGACTGTTTTTCATCTCCGTACTTGAAAATCAGGTCTGCCAATTCTTTCCGGCTTAAACCATTCACCAGGTCAGCTGCAGTGAGGGGTTGACTTGGATCGAAGCGCATATCCAGGGGACCAACATTCTGGAAGGAAAACCCGCGCTCCGGTGCTTCAAGCTGCATGGATGACAATCCCAGATCAAGTAAAATGCCGTCGATGCCATGCCAATCTAAATTGTTAAGGTGCGATCGAAAGTTCTGGTATGAATCCTGGATAGTAATAAGTCGAGGGCTGAATTCTTCCAAATTTTCTCGGGCTAAGGCCAGGGCCCGGGGATCCCGATCGAATCCAGCAACCTTGCCATCCGGTGAACTTCTCTCTAGAATTCCTCTCGTGTGGCCGCCAGCACCCAGTGTGCCGTCGAGGTAGAAACCACCAGAGACCGGATTCAAAATATCTAGAACTTCCTGGAAAAGAACAGGGATGTGCTGCATAGGACATCCTAAATATCTAAAGCAGCAAATCGCTCAGCGTTAGACTCTGCATCCTGAAGCTGTTGATTCTGGGTTTCCCAAGCATCCGGTGACCAGATCTCCAGCGCCTCCCCCACTCCAACGACGATCGCTTCGTCATTCAGGCTGGCTACATCACGCAGATATTTTGGAATCAAGATACGACCATTGGAATCGATATCCACCTGCTGGGCAGTAGAGAAGATCAGACGCCTGAGTTGGCGGGCGGTTGGATTGGTGGTGCTCATCTCAGTAACTCGCTCGTAGATGGATACAAATGCAGCCTCCGGCAGGACGCGCAAATTCTGGTCAAATCCCTGGGTCAGATAGATCGGTCCAGTCAGCATATCCCTGAAACGGGCTGGTACAATCATCCTGCCTTTATCATCTACGGAATGCCGATACTGACCTAAGAACATATGTTCGGTTCCTGTCTTAAACACAGATCGCCGGTTACCCGGCGAACCACTATATACCACTTTCTCCCACAATCTACCCACAGTATATATGAAAGTACCCTATTTTGCAAGCAGCAAACCACAGGCGCCTCCCACTCTCCGTCTCTACAGCTGGGATCCAGCCTGTCTGTCCCTGGGCTACAGTCAGCCAGCAGCTGATGTGGACCAAAATCGACTTGCCGAGCGCGGCTGGGATCTCGTCCGCCGTCCTACTGGAGGAAGGGCCATCCTGCATACCGATGAGCTGACCTACTCCATCATCGGCCCCAAAACTGACCCACGGCTAAAAGGCAGCCTGATGGACAGCTATCGACGGATCTCCCAGGCCCTTTTCAATGCCCTGCAGGAGCTGGGACTCCCGGTGAAAATTCACCAGGGGAAAAACCCGCTAGCGAACCATCAGCCTGTGTGCTTTGAAAATCCTTCTGATTTTGAGATCACAGTCGAAGGCAAAAAAATCATCGGCAGTGCCCAGGCTCGTAAAAAGGGGGCTATTCTCCAACACGGATCTCTGCCCCTGGGAGGAGACCTGACCCGTATTACCCAGGTGCTTCGCTATCCCTCCGAACAGGATCGAGAGGCAGCAGCAAAGACTTTGCTGGAGAAAGGACAGACTGTTGCCGGAGTCCTCGGCAAGGATGTTCCTTGGCAGCAAGCAGCTCAAATATTCATTAATTCTTTCCAGGAAGTCCTTAATCTGGACCTCACAATCAGCAAATTGACCTCCTCCGAGCGCCAGAACAGGGACACCCTGCTTCAGGAACA
>JARROG010000014.1:0-13714 GCA_037384185.1 Anaerolineales bacterium
ACCATGGACTGCGGTTCAACATAGATAGTCGCGCCAGAAGCCGATTGGTCATGAACGATGCCCGGCAGAGATGAGCGAGCTTCCGCTTTCAATGGCAGCACATAACGACCGCTGCGCAGGGTGATGATCCCTTCCTGCAGATTCTTGGCAATTTCTGGCGTTCTCAGCATGCGCTCCATGCGGGTTTTTAAGCGCTCCCGCCGGATCACAAGGTCCTTGCGAATATTGCTGAGTTTTTGAGAAGCACTGTCGAGGATCTCGCCCTGGTCCGAGACAATTTTAGAGATCTCATTGATCAGACCCAAGGAATCCGGCAGCGAGCCAATCAAGTTCGTCAAAGCAGGATAATCCTTCTCCAGTTTACTCATCCTCCGCGTCAAATTACGGGCTGCCACCAGGGTATCCTTGAGCTCCAGCAGCCTGGTAACTTCGAGCACTTTCCCCCTGCGGGCGTCCGCCGTAATCCCCCTTAGGTCCCGTGCGCCACCTACGGTGGTGCCCGGATGAAGCGTCAGCAGATCAAGGGCTTCCGCGGTTTCCCGCTGCAGCAAACGGACCCGATCCAGATCATCTAAAGGGGTAAGCTCCAGCGCCTGCTCTTTCGCAGGATTAAAATGACACAGATCTGCCAGATTTTGCAGGACGCGGTGATATTCCAGGGTTGTCAGAGTTTTTTGGTCCATCGCTGTCAGTTTACCATAAACACCATTTGGCACCCGGCTCAATATCTGCGTCCTTCTTCAACCATCGAAAGAGGGAGGCAAGGATATCAACCCTTCAAAATTCCCGGTCGAAAATCATAAAGAAGCGCAAAAAGGTAGAATTCGGGATATAATCCTCCAATATTATTCTATTGGTAGCAGTTAGTCGTCGTTATGAGCCGTCCAATCTGGTTTGTCAATTTCTTAAAGCGAATCTATCCCGCCCGCCGTTCATTCGCCAAACTGACCCAGCTTCCTTTGCTGGGGGACCTGGTGGATCATTTTCTCTTCCGGGGCGATACGATGTATATCCTTCCCATCGACAGGACCATTCAGGTCGATGCTCCATTGGATGACCCTGAGACCACTGTCATCCCTTCCCAGCTGGTTGAGCATTATATTGAAGCGGCCAGCCACCATTGGATCATGGACTACTGCATTTGCCGGGAAGGGGATGACTGCCAGGACTATCCCCATGAACTTGGCTGCATCTTCCTGGGCGAACCCGTCTTGAAAATCAACTCAAAGCTGGGCAGATTGGTGAGCAAGCAGGAAGCGCTGGATCATGCCCGGCGCTGCCGCGAAGCCGGTCTTGTTCATTCCATCGGCCGCAACCGGCTGGACTCACTCTGGCTCGGTGCAGCACCCGCTGAAGAGCTGATGACTATCTGCAACTGCTGCCCTTGCTGCTGCCTATGGGGGCTGGTGACAGACCTGACGCCGAAAATCAGTCACAAGATCACCGGCCTGCCCGGCTTGCAGGTCGAGGTCAACGGAGAATGTACAGGCTGTGGAATTTGTTCAGATGGCGTATGCTTCGCGGAAGCCATTACCCTCACTAACGGGAAAGCGGAAATCAGTGTAGAATGCCGGGGCTGTGGGCGGTGCGTCGAAATCTGCCCCGAAGAGGCCATTCAGCTGACACTGGAAGGGGAAAAGAGTCTGAGCGAGATCTTCCAGCGCCTGGACCAGATGGTTGACCCAAAATAGGGACGAAATCCTTTTAAAGGATTTCGTCCCTATTTGAATTAAACCTCGTAAGAATCGTCTGGATCCCAGGCTGGCACACAAACTGCCAGGAAAACCAGGTCATAGACACCATGATTGGCAATCTGATGGACTTCCTCTGGCTCGATCAAGCAAGCCTGGCCGGGATGCAGGGTATGCGTCTCCCCGTCCACTGTCATCCTGCCTTCCCCCTCTAGAATATAGTATGTCTCCTGGGATAGTTTATGGAAATGAGCGGAGCTGGATTTTCCGCGTGGGATCACGATCCGGGCCAGACTGTGGTTGGGGATCGGCTCCACCCCTTCACCCCTGCCTACCAGTTCATAAATGACCTCCCCGCTGGGAGTTTCCAAAGGCTCCAGGATCTGATCATAATGTTTGATCCTCATGCATCCTCCTCATCTGCTGGGGTATTATCCCGGTAGAGCTGATCGGTTCGGGCTGCCATGATCAGGTCATTCTCATGCAAGCCGTTCACTGCGTGAGTCCACCAGCTGACCGCAGCCCTGCCCCAGCTGATCAAAATCGCTGGATGATGATCAGCCTCTTCTGCCTTCTCACCCACCAGCACAGCGAAATCCAGCGCTCCCTGGAAATCAGGGAATTGGAAACTCTTCTCCAGGCGGGGAATCCCTTCCCGCTCAACAATCTTCCAATCCGGGAGGGCAGGCAGCAAGTCAGCTAACCCTTCTTCAGTGAGAGGTTTTTCCCCTTTTCGATATGAGCGAATCTCTCTGGCTGCTAATTCATTCATGAGCACTCCTTTCCAACTCAGTAAACGGCATACCATCTGGATGACGATGAAAATGATCGGTTATCCTGAAACCCAGCTTCTGGAATGTTTTCAGGGACCGCAGGTTAAAATCAGCCACTGTAACCCGAAACATCTCCGGCTGGAACATCTTGCTGGCATACTCCAGGATAGCCGTAACAAATCCTTGACCCAATCCCCGGCCTACCAGATCGGGCCGCAGGCCGATGCCCACATCAAGGACCGCCGGTTCGCCCCGGGAATAATCTCCTCCAGGCACTCTGGCATCCTCCCCGTAACAGCAGTAGCCAATTAGATCACCAGTGCCATCCAGCACCTGGTGATAGCGGTACTTGGGAATAAGCAGCGCCTCCAGCTCCTCAGGAGAGAGATCATAAACCTGAAAGGGAGGATCATAATTCCAGCCGATGATCCTTTCCGCCTGATCGCGTTCGAGTGGTGATAAATGATAGACTGGGTTCAAATGAACACCCCACAGTCTGGTCTGGCTGACCCGCATCAGCCGGCTTTCAGAATATGAGAGATAATCGTCGCACCGCTGCCGCCAATATTCTGGGTCAACCCAATTCGCGCCCCATCGATCTGAGCTGCGCCGGCTTCTCCCCGCAGCTGCCGAACCGCTTCTACAACCTGGTACATTCCGGTGGCTCCGACAGGATGACCGCGAGCTTTCAGACCGCCCAGGGTCGCGATCGGGATTCTGCCGTTCCGGGTGATCTCACCTTCCAGTGCTAATTTGGGGCCCTGGCCACGTTCGGCGAAACCACAAGCTTCCAGGGAAAGAGCAGCCATAATTGAAAAAGCATCGTGGATCTCAAAAAAATCAACTTCGTCTGGTGTGATCCCTGCCTGGCGGTAAGCATCCTGAGCAGATTTTTCCGCCGCAGAAAGCCACAGCGGATCATGGCGGTCATGAACAGCCAGGCTGTCTGTTGCCACAGCCGACCCGGCGATCTTCACCAGCGGTTTATGGTTCGTACCCTTGACGAGGTCAAGCGGGACAACAACAGCCGCAGCCGCTCCATCCCCAATAGGGGAGGCATCCATCAAATTGATCGGGTCAGCGATCATAGGCGCGTTAAGATAGACATCTTTGGTGATTGGCGATTGGAAACGCGCGAAGGGGTTGAGTGCGCCGTTGGCATGGGAGTTGATCGAAAAAGGAGCAAAATCCTCGTGCTTCCAGCCATACTCGTGCATATAGCGGCGCATGATCAGGGCGTTAATTCCCACAAAAGTGACCCCATGCACCCCTTCCCAATCCGCACTGGCAGCGGTAGCCAGAGCAGAGGTGGTCTCTGCCGGGGAAGTATCGGTCATTTTTTCCACCCCGACAGCCAGAGCGCTGGAAACCAACCCCGAACTGACCGCCATCATGGCAGTCCGCAGCGCCAGTGCTCCGGAACCGCAGGCTGCTTCCACTGTCATGGCCTCAATACCCCGGAAGCCAACCCAATCAGAGATCAGCGCTCCCAGGTGAGTTTGTTTATCTAGCTGGCCGGCCATCATATTGCCGACATACAGCGCTTCGACACGCTTGATCCCGGCATCCTCGAGGGCTGCAAAACTGGCATCTCCCGCCAGCTCGACCAAGCGCTTATCCCAATGTTCATCAACGGGCACCTGACCGATGCCCAATATGGCTACTTCTCGCATATTTATCCGTTTTCCTTCCCCAACTCAGCTGGCGAAAACTGCCAGCAAAGAAATTTTACTTCTCCCCTCTATTATGTCCTATAGCGCTCTCAAAGTCTATCAATATCCAGGAACCGACAGTACCCAGACCGGGAACCGCAGCTTAATTGAGGGAGGGAGTTTAACGATGATTCGAAATTTGGAATTAATAAAGACCGGGGATCAGCCGCCAGGTTTTCTGCTTGTAACCTTCGTAACGGGGAAATTTAGCCAGCAGCATGCTTTCCTCATAGCCCATCTTATAGATCAAGGTCGCTAGAAGAACCAACCAGATCCCCAGGCGGAAGACAGTAAAGCTGTCCAGGACCAGCGGTAGGCTGGTCAGCAGCAGGGCCAGGTACATAGGATGACGGATGAAGCGGTACGGGCCAAGGTCAACCATTCTGCTCCATTCCAACGGATCTGGTGCGATATTCAAATTCCCCCTGCCCATCGCCACTACTGCCCACAGGCCAAGTGCCAACCCGGCCAACTCTGGGATCAGCAGATAGATACGGTCGGCCAGCAGCGGGCCGCTGATGAATATGATACCCAGGCAGATAAACTGAAGGCTGACCAGGCTCCAGGACTTCCAGGATTTATGATCTATTTGTTCCATCATCAAGCAACTCTTCAGGGCTGAGGCTGACTAGTTGAATACTCAACCCTCTCTAATTTAGAGGGTCCAGCAGGGTCATTCCTTACCAGAAAGCGGTTAGAAAAACAGAGATAGCAGGTTCGCCAGGATCACTAACAGCAGCAGACCCGCTGGAAGGGTTTGATTTCCAGATCGAACGGCAGGAACCATCAACAAGGAAGCGGTCATCACAACAATGAAGATGACCAGGTAAGTCAAAGCTGGCCGGTCCCTGAGTCTACTGAGTAGATCTTTGAAAATCACCCAACCTGGCTCCCGCCTTTGAGTGGATTTGTTTCTTTGAGGTGATCTCTCTTTCATATCCAACGAACCGCCAGAAATGTGATCAAACTGGTGATCAGCAGCAGCAAGGCAATATAAGGAAGCTTTTTCCGCAGGATCTCACCCTCCCTCCCTTCCATCCCAGCCGTGATCGCCCCCACGATCACCTTGGTTGGGGCAGCCACAGATCCGATCGCTCCACCAGTGGTCTGGGCAGCCAGGATGAAAGCCGCAGGAAGTCCAAGCAGCTCCGCTGTCTTCATCTGCAGGGCGGAAAATATCAAGTTGGAATTGGCATTACTTCCGGTCATGATCGCACCCAAGGCACCGATCCAAGGGGCAGCCAGGGGATAAAACCAACCGAGGGCGCTGGAAAAACCTTTCGCCAGGGCGTCGGTCATTCCGGCCTGCGTCATGATCACCGCCATCATGACGATAGAAGTAATGCTGACACTGGAACCGATCACCCGCTGTCCGGTGCTTTGCAGGATGCGTCTCAGGGCGCCCGGGTGATACCAGCCAGCAGCCTGAAAGATCAGGTAGGCCGCAGCGGATGAAAGCAGCAAAATCATTCCCGCATGGCTGAGAATATAAAGCTGCCTTCCCGGACCGGCAGGTACCGCAAATCCTCTGCCCGTGATCGTTGCTGGAAAATCCAGTCCGATCTTGACTTGATTCAAAAACGGTTTCAAGCCCGGTATCAGCTGGATCAGCAAAGTCAGGGTCACCAGTACCCCGTAGCCAGCCAAAGCGATCAACAGCTCCCGCCAGGGAAAATCCTGGTCTGCCTCCTGGTTGTGGTTCATAAACCAGGCCAGGGGAATACCTACCAGTAAACCCGCAGTTCCTCCCATCAAACCCCCAATATTCCAAAACCCATGGCTCACCGTCAGATACTGAGCAGCCGACATACTGAGCCCGATCACCCCGATCGGCAGCCACAAGCGAATCAATGTCTTCCAGCCGCCGTAGGCCAGGGCGACTGTGACGCCAGCCCAGATCCCGACGATCCCCAGATAAAGGGCTGCTGGCCTGGCCAGGGTTGGCCAATCCAGACCGGTCACAGCCATCATAGCATTGAAAGACGCTCCCAGGGAACCGAAGGTCACGGCCCAGGTATGGCCGAGGGAAGGCAGCACCACCGCCAGCAGCGGAGAGAAACCAAGCCCAACCAGGAGGGGGGCGATCACCGCCGTAGGAACGCCAAAACCTCCCACTCCCTGCAGGAAGGATGCAAAAGCCCAGGCAATGATCAGAGCCTGGAGGCCCTTGTCTCCTGTCAGATGGGGCAGGGTTCTGCTCAGGACCTCGATCCCTCCCGCTTCCGCAACTACCCGAAAAAGCAGGAAAGCAGTCCAGATGATCAGCAGTACATCCAGGATCAAAAATACGGCCTTGGCATGGGCATACGCCAGAGCCGGCAGGTTTATCTCAAACCAAAACCAGGCGATCAATACCGCGGCCAGATAACCGGCAGCGCCAGCTCTGGAAGCTTTCCAGCGGAAGCCAACCATCAGCAGGAGGATAATTATTATCGGAGCAAGGGCCAGAGTGAAGTTCATTTCAAATAGAATGGGATGAAAAATCCATCCCTATTGTAGCACGGTTGGGAGGAAGGGCTCCTGCCGCTGGATTTATCTTATTCCTTAAGATAAATCTAGATTTTCCTTTAACATGTATTCCTGACGTGCTACAATACACGCTTAGATATTTATTGGTGTTTACATTGTGAGGATTTCTATGGAGACTTTCATCCTGGATGACATCCCTTTTGATCCCGCGCCTGCCCGGGTAATGAAAAAGCTGCATGCCAAAAAAGACAGCCGCTACGAAAACCTTGTCCTGGAAATGCTGGATGAAGCCAGGAAGATCGCCCAACCCAGGGCAATGTATGGCCTCGCCGGCATTGACGAGAAAGCAGCTGACGGCGTGGTCATCGAAGGCATCAAGATGGAAAGCCGCATCCTGGCGGTCAACCTCGCGGACCTCCACCGTGTTTTTCCCTACCTGGCAACCAGCGGCAGAGAGCTGTACGATTGGACCAACAGCAAGGAAGATATGCTGGAGAACTACTGGGCAAATGAGATCAGCCAGATGGCTCTCCGAAAAGCAGAAAAGATTCTGCTGGACCATTTGAAAAAAACTTACGGCCTGGGAAGAACTGCTTCCATGAATCCAGGATCCCTGGATGATTGGCCGATCACCGCTCAGAGATCCTTATTCAATTTGTTAGGAGATCCCATGGCTGCCATTGGAGTGGAGCTGACTGACAGTATGCTGATGCTGCCCAATCAGTCCGTATCGGGCATCCGCTTTGTATCGGAAGAAGGGTATTCCAACTGCGAACTCTGTCCGCGGGGATGCTGTACCCACCGTCGGGCTCCCTACAATCCGGACAAAATGGCAGAAAAATATCAGTAATCTCCCCCTGCTGGGAACTTTCAACCAAGAGATCTGGCCAGGAAATCAAGCACAATCCCGGCAATCTGTTCAGGCGCTTCCAATGGCAGCAAATGCCCCAGGGCCTGAACCTGGATCGCTTCTCCCGCCGGCAGCCCTCTAACCAGCTGGTTGACTATCTCCGGTCCGATCGTGTCTGATTTCTCCCCCCGCACGACGAGCACCGGACAGGTTACCCGGTCCAGATTATTCAACACATAGCGGTCTGCAGTACCCCCGGTCTCGTAGATCCTGGTTTCCCAGAGAGGATGGTATTTCAAGCTCACTGAACCATCTGAGTTTCGTTCTGACAGCCCAGCGACATAATCCTCCAGCACTTGATCGGGAACCCGGGCGAAGACACTTTTCGCGCGGTAATTCTCATACATACTTTCTTGATCAGGGAAGCTGGATTTGCGGCGCATTGTCCTGCGAACCAGGGGATGGATATGGCGGAACAGCCGGAAGGGAGCCAGGACCCGCATTAACGATCCCTGCCAGAACCGAAAGAGAGTAGGCTCAATTAACACCAAAGCCCGGAAAGAGGACGGGGATTCAATAGCAGCCATCAGGGTGGTCACCGCTCCCAGCGAGTGCCCCATCCCGATCAGCGAATCTGCTCCTCCCTCAGCATTCTCAAGCAAGGCTGGCAGATCCCGCAAATAATCATCCCGGAATATCCGCCAATCAGAAAGGGTTTCCGGATCCGTATCCGGCCAGAAAGGGCGCAGAAAAATCGCCTTGACCTGGAACTTCTGCTGGAAAGGTTTTAAAAATTGGCGATAGGCCTGGGGTGGATATCCGTTCGCGTGGGTATGGACCAGAAGAGGTCCCGGGCTGCTGAGGATCAGGGGATCAACGACCGGCATCCTCATCCTCCACCAGATCACGATCCCGGCGGCGCTTCCTCCTCCGCCGATCCTTCTTTTGCCTTCTCCCCCTTTTTAGTAATAGACCCAGCGTGGTACTTCCCAAACCGATCAAAAAGAACCAGCTGGCTTCCAGGATAAATGTATTTGAGGTGAAGAACACCACCAGGCAGAGTAATCCGATTAACACCAAGAAATTACCCAGTCGTTTGATCATCAATTGTCCAAGTCTGAGAATCAGACAGACATGGAGCGGCTGCCTCTCACTCCATATAATCTTCTAATTTATAAGACACATTCGGACTGCGCAGTTTACGCAGGGCAGTAGCTTCAATCTGGCGAATGCGTTCCCGGGTGACATCAAAATAAGCTCCCACCTCTTCCAGCGTGTGAACTTTACCGTCCATCAATCCAAAACGCAGCTCCAGAACCTGACGCTCGCGGACAGACAGATTGTCCAATGCCTTTCCGAGCTGTTCGCGCATCATTTCCGTTGCGGTAGCTTCAATGGGGGAAGCCGCGTCCTCGTCCTGGATGAAGTCTTCCAGCTGATTGTCCTCCTCATCCCCTACCGGCCTGTCGAGGGACATCGGATCTTCCGCAGCGCGCAGGTAGCGGTGCACCTTTCCAGTCGCCTCCCTCCAAACATCCTGGAGATCTGGTGGAACATCTTCGTCATTCTGCAGATATTCCTTGATCTCCTTCTTTTCCTTGTTAGTGAGATAGTCTGTCTCCAGCGCGATCTCCTGCAAGGTGGGTTCGTGCTCCAGCTCCTGGGTCAGCCGGCGGCGGATCCTCAGCAGCAGTGTAACCGTTTCAAAGACATGAACCGGAATGCGAATGGTCCTGGCCTGATCGGCGATCGATCTGCTGACTGACTGGCGGATCCACCAGGTGGCATAAGTGCTGAACTTGAATCCCCGGGTGGGATCGAATTTAGAAACCGCACGCAGCAAACCCACATTGCCTTCCTGGATCAAATCCAGGAAAGAATTCCCACGCCCAATATAATGCTTGGCGACGCTGACCACCAGTTTGAGGTTGCGGCGAATCAAAGCCTGGTATGCCTCATAATAACGGCTCCACAGGTCTTCGATCTCTACCTGGAGGTCCTCCTCAGATGGAAGCTTTTCCTGAAATTTGCTCAGCGGTGGGAGACTGTCTTTTTCCACCAACCAGGAAGCAAGCCATTCAGCAGTGGAATCCGGGAAGGAATAAAAAGCCACAAAGAAATGGAACACGTTGCGGGCAACGCAGCCCCATTCTTCATCTTCTCCCCACAGACCGTTATCCAGATAATCGCGGGTGAAGGAAGGGGGGTCCAGGAACCAGGTTTTTCTGAGTTCCCGGGCTTCTTTCATAATCTTTTCCCAATCCGGGCATTCCAGTTCAAGTCGCCTGGCATCCTCCAGGACTCGTTTGAACTTGACCCGCAGATCATCATAGATAGCTGAATAGAGGTCTTGGTTGCCCGGCTGCTCAGTTTCGACCAGGGGATGTTCCCGACGTAGGCGGTCCATTCGGCGAGTGGAAAGCAGCCTGGCTCCCAGCCAGAATTCCTGGTGTACATCCAGCAGGTCAATGGTCCCGATATCATTGAGATACATTTGCACGGGATCATCGCGCATAGCCGCTCTGATATTGGCGCCTTCGGGTTCTGGGAGTGTATGTTCTTCCTGCATTGGCCTTTACCTCTTTAAGGTCAGTAGTGGAGAGCCATTATGGAAACATACATGGGTTAACCGGGGAGACTTAACTATCCAAAGCCCCCATCCGGCTGGTGTAGCGCTGCATCGCCTTATCTATTTTATGCTTTTCCTGTAAATAATGGGAGATATTTTTCAAATGTTCGGGGGTTTTGTAATCCCCATTTTCGTGGCTGTTCTCCTGCAGGAAGCGAAGATGGTCATTCTGTTTGGAAATCTGCCACTGCCTCAGATGTAAGAACGCCCTCATCAGGTCCTCCAGGACCCGATCAGACTGCGGTTTAAGGTCTCTGGTCATTTCCAGAAGCTCGTCAACAATGTCCACAAAATCATCCGGTAGATGGTTGATGATATAATCCCGCGGTTCTTCCTCAGCTTGAGCCAGAGCGTCTTTGATATAACGGACCAGGATCTGGAAATCCGTATTTAAGAAATCCTTCTCGTGAAATCTGGCCAGCCCATCCCGGGTAAGCGCCCGGTCCACCTTGTAGATCAATTCCGGTTCACGGAGCAAAATCCCCACACAATGTTTCTCATATACCTCTCCTTCCCGCCGGATATCTTTTCGGGCAGGTGGAAGGCTGCGGGAGCTCTCAGGTCTGCTAACCCGGACCGGCTGCCGATTTTTCTTACGCTCCGGCCTGTATTTGATCAAGGTACTCTCACTAATCTCCAGCAGGCGGGAAAGACGCTGGATATAGGTATCCCTTTCAATGGCGTCTGGCAGATCATCGATCAACGGCAGCACCTGAGTGGCGATCGCGCTTTTTACTTTGGGATCATCCAGATCCTGATTAGCAGCCAGGGTATCCATGACATGCACTACAACCGGTCGAGCTTGCTCGATCAGCGAGCTCCACATTTCCGGATCCTGGCTTGTGACGTCATCGGGATCCATCCCCACCGGCAGGGTCAGCACCCGGATATCAGCTTTCAAGCGGCCTTCCTGGTGCAGCAGACCCCGAGCATCAAAGACCACATCAGGTGTCCTGTCCAGGGCTTCCCGGGCAATCTGCAAGCCCCGCAGGGTGGCTTTTTGGCCCGCCGCATCACTGTCCATAGCAATGATGAATTTATCGCTGTATTTCTTCAGCACCCTGAGCTGGTATTCATTTAAAGCGGTGCCCATCTGGGCCACTATATTTCGGAATCCGTGCTGATAGGGACCGATCACCCCCATATACCCTTCCACAATCACCACCTGGTCCAGGTCGCGGATCTGCTTGCGGGCTTTGCTCAGACCAAAGAGCAGCTTACTTTTATCAAAGAGCGTTGTCTGGGGTGAATTTAGGTATTTCGGCACATCCTCGGGATCCAGCACCCGGGCCCCAAAGCCGGCCATGCTACCGCTGCGATCGCGGATGGGAATCATCAAGCGGTTGCGGAATCGATCATAAATTCGGCCGCCTTCTTTTTCTGTCACCAGCCCAACTTCTTTGATCTCTTCCAGGCTGTAGCCTTCCTTCTGAAAATAGCTTAGCGATGCGTCCCAGGAATCAGGGGCGAAACCCAATTTGAATGCCTGGATGGTCTCTCCACTTAACCCTCTGCCGCGGAGATACTCCTGGGCGGGTTGGCCGGCTGGGGTTTCCAGCAGGTTCCGCTGGTAGAAGGAGACTGCCGTCTCCAGAAGTTCCCGCAGCCGATCCCCCTGTTCCTTTTCCTGCTTCATCTGGGGTGTGAGTGGTTTGAGGACCACCCCTGCTCGATCCGCCAGATTGCGGAGCGCTTCCGAGAAATCCCAACCCTCCCGTTTCATGACAAAGCTGAAGACATCGCCTCCATAATCACATTCGCCAAAACATTTCCAGGTTTGGGTATCAGGAAAAACCACAAAGGAAGGGGTATTCACATTGTGGTGGAAGGGACAGAATCCGGTAAAGTTCCTGCCGGCCCGGCGCAGTTCAACACTCTCTGACACCAGGTCAACGATATCAAGCCGGTCTTTGATCTCGTCCGTTACGCTCATAGAACACCAAATAATTCAGGTTAAATGTCGATTATACCAATAGGAAAGAGAACCCTTCCAGGCGGGTCATGTCCAGCGTTCCATCTGCAAGGCTTGCTATATTCTGGAGCAGACCCAGGCGGTTTTCCCGGACAGCTTGATCCTCATCCATCACCAACACGTTGTCAAAGAAATCCGTGATCAGCGGCACCAGGGGGGTGAAGAGCGCGAAGAAATCTTCCAAATCACCCTCTGCCCGCTGCTCTGCTTCGGCTTGGGCAGCTGCCGTACCAAGAGCGACCTCCGACTTTTCCACAAAGAGATCAGGGTCGACCTGGTAGCGCTGATCCAGGTCCCGGGTGATGCGCACACAGCGGGCAAAAGAATCAAGGACGAGCTCCCAATTGTCCTTCGTCACCCAATCATTAAGGACTTTCACTGCCCGTGAGGCACCTGCCGGATTATGACCCTGGGCTGAAACGACTGCCTCAACCACGTCATAGGGATAGCCTTCATCCAGCAAGTAATTCTGGAGCCGATCGCGAATGAACGCCAGGCAGTCTTCCCGGGCATCCGGTGTCATTTTGATCGGAAGCTGTTGGGCAGCGGCATCCAGGGCATTCCTGAGATCCAGATCCTGATCCCAATCGATCAGATTGCCCACCAGCCCCAAAGCTGCCCTACGCTGGGCAAAGGGATCCTTGCTTCCGGTAGGTGCCAGGCCGGCTGCAAATAAACCTGCCAAAGTATCGAGCCGGTCAGCCAAACCAACCACCAACCCGGGGAGCGTCTCAGGGGCTGGATCCTCCGCAGCTGAAGGCAGGTAATGCTCCCTGATCGCCAGAGCAACCGTTTCACTCTCACCGGATGCCAGAGCGTAATAATAGCCCATCACACCCTGCAGGGAGGTCATCTCCACAACCATCTGGGTGGCCAGGTCTGCTTTGCAAAGCTCCGCTGCCCGCCGGCTGGCCTCCAGGTCCTCTCCAGTGACACCTAACATGGAAGCTACTGCGTCCACCAGCTGCCGAATACGTTTGGTTTTATCCCCCATCGAACCCAAATCGACCTGGAAGGTCAGCAGATCTAGATCTGGTAGATAATCTTCAAGCTTCTTTTGCTGATCAGCTTTGACAAAATACCTGGCATCTGCGAACCGGGCCAGGATCACATCAGCGTTCCCCTGGGTGATGACTGGCAGTTTGGGATATTCTCCTTCCGCAGAGGGTTTATTGGCAATCGTGATGAAATAGGGCAGCAGTTTGCCGTCTTTCTCGACCGGGAAATAGCGCTGATGTTTCTTCATGACCGAAATCAGCACTTCGCGAGGCAGTTCCAGGAAAGCGGGATCGAACTCACCCAGCAAGGCTGTAGGCGTTTCCACCAGGTGGGTGACTTCAATGAGCAAAGACTCGTCTGAAAGGGCACTCCCACCCACCGTTTCGGCAAGGTGCTGCACGTCCCTGAGGATCCGCTGACGGCGGGCATTCTGGTCAAGCAATATGCCCTGAGCTTCAAGAGCCTTGAAATACGCATCAGGAGAGGAAACTTGGATATCTTCTCCGCTGTCCAAAAAACGCAGACCGCGGGTCTGGGGGCCGGACTGCAGGCCTGCAAAACTGAACGGGATCGAGGACTCTCCATGGAGAGCCATCAACCTGCGGATCGGCCGGGAAAA
>JARROG010000015.1:0-21480 GCA_037384185.1 Anaerolineales bacterium
GGATGCTTTCTCGATAACTGGTCAAGGTTTGATAATTCTTGAGGTCCCCCATATGCTGGCTCAGGAAGGCGTATTTGTCCTTGGTATGGCAGAAGGTGTTCTTGAGCTCTCCGCCGACTGCCAAAATTGGAGGGCTAGAGAGCGGTGAGGTAAGCGGTTGGGGAGCATAGCCTCTTGAGCGCCGAACAGGATAACCAGGGTCTTTAGTAAGCCGGGCAGCTTGAAAGCTGGACAGGACAGAGTCATCGCAGTGAATATGGATGTCTCTATTGTGGAATAAGAAATAATCGGCGACTTCGCTCAGCTCCTCCCTGACCTGCTGGTTCCGGGTCATAATGGGATTTCCCCGAAAGTTCGCGCTGGTCATCACCAACGCTGAATAGGGGGAGTCAGGGAAGTCTTGGCCCCGGGAGAAAAGCAGATAGTGCAAGGGGGTGTAGGGAAGCATCACGCCTATTTTGTTTTGCCCAGGAGCGATCCCGTCAGGCAGATCCCCACCGGGCTGCCGATCAAGCAGCAGAATCGGCCGCTGCGGAGATCTGAGGAGATCTTCCTGCTGTTTGGTAACCTGACAGTACTTGCGGACTGCTGCCAGGTCAGGCATCATCACTGCCAGCGGTTTAGCGGGTCGATTCTTCCTGTTTCTCAATTGGGTTATAGCTTGTTCATTTTCAGCGTCACAAGCCAGGTGAAATCCACCCAGCCCTTTCACTGCAGCGATCTTTCCCTTGCTCAACAAGCGCTGGATTTCAATTAAAGCCTGGTCGCCCCGCGCCAGGACCGATTCGCCGTCCCGGGATGATTCCAGCCAGATTTCAGGTCCGCAGGTGGGGCAGGCAACCGGCTGGGCGTGAAAGCGCCGGTTGGTTGGATCATGGTATTCACCCTCGCAGATTGGACAGAGTTCGAAATCCGCCATGGTGGTTTTTGGCCGGTCGTAGGGGATGTCCTGGATGATTGTGAACCTGGGTCCGCAGTTGGTGCAGTTGATGAATGGATACCGGTAGCGGAAATCATCAGGATCGAAGAGTTCTGCCAGGCAGTCATCGCAGATGCTGACATCCGGCGAAATGGGTTGAAAACCGCCTTCGATCACCTGGCTGTCCAGGATCTCAAAGCCTTTATATCCATCTGCGGAGCTGGATTGATGTTCAATGGATTCGATGCGTGAAAGGGGGGGCGCTTGTTCCGGTATGCTGAGCAGGAAGTTGTCCAGGTCCTCCGACTTCCCGCAGACTTCAATTTCCACGCCGCTGGAGGTATTCCTGACCCAACCGGTCAGCCGATTTTGAACAGCAAGGTTATAAATGAACGGGCGAAATCCTACTCCCTGGACGATGCCGTTGATATGGATCCGGTAAGCACCCTGCTGATTCATATTAATGGGACTTCTTCTCGTTAATACCCCGGATTAACCAATCAATCCAGCTGTTGATTCCTTCCCCGGTTTTACAGGAAACAGTGAATGTCGTCAGATCTGGATTCAGCATCTGGACACCCTGCTGAAAATATTCCATATCAAAATCGATGTAGGGCAGCAGGTCAATTTTATTGATGATCAGAGCATCCACATCCTGGTACATTGATGGATATTTGTATGGTTTGTCATCACCTTCAGGGATCGATGCGATTAACACATTTGTATCCGTCCCCAGTTTGAACGAAGACGGGCAGATCAGATTGCCCACATTCTCGACCAACAGGAGGTCAAAATTCTCCAGGTCAAGCTTCCTGAGGGCGGTCTGGAGCATGTGGGCGTCAATATGACACTGCCCACCTGTATTGATCTGGACGGCTGTTGCCCCCGCTTCGGCAGCACGATCAGCGTCAATGCTGGTGGCAATATCTCCATCGATAGCAGCAACGGCGTAAGAGGGGATGAGTTTGGCGAGAGTGTTTTCGATCAGGGTGGTTTTCCCGGCTCCAGGGGAAGCCATGATGTTGATGCTGAATAGCCCAGCTTGATCCAGCCTCTGCTGATTTTCCGCGGCAAGCTGATCATTTGCACTCTGGATATTCTCTTCGATGGTTACTTTTCTGGTCATGAGGTCCTTTTAAACGATGTTGATGCTTTCCAGATGGAATTCCCTGCCCTGGACGATCTCCATTTTACTGCTCTGGCAGTGCGGGCAGGGCTGCAGCTCCCCATCTACTAGCTGATACTGCTTGCCGCAATCCAGGCAGTGAAGCAAGGCGGGAACCCGCTTGAAGTGTAGTTTCGCCCCTTCACAGATGGTGTCACTGGTGACGATATCCCAGTAAAACTGGACTGATTCATCGACAACTGTCGACAATTCGCCCATGACCAGATAGAGATCAGTGATTTTACTGGCATGATTCTGCTCGCCATGACGAATGGCGATTTCAGCAATCTGTTCAGTGATGGCTAATTCATGCATGGTTTCCCCAGATTAACCCTCCTGAATTAGATTCTGGGCATTCAACTCTCTGGTCGCCAGCAGGAAAATGGCTGTCATGATCACTGCTGATGATATACACCACATGCAGGTAGCACCGATCACAAAAGGCTCCAGGAAAGTGAGGTAAATTGAAAACAGGATCCCGATCAAACTCAAGGCCCAGAGCAGCATTCTGACCAGGTGATCGTAATCCGGGAGATTCAATCTGGAAACCAGCCAGAGGATCAGAATAGCAAGATATCCCAGGAATCCAAGGATTCCCACCGGGAGAAAACCAAACAGGGTGGCGTATGAGCTTCCCTGGACAGAATTACAATTGCCCACTGGACCGCAGACTGCTTCAGCCTGAGTGAACTCAACGAAAGACATATACCCTGCTACTCCGAGACCTAACAAGCAGAGTATAGGTATCAGCCAACCCGGAAATGTCTTTTCAGGACGATAATCGGATTTCCCAAGGCTGATTCCTGCCCATATCACAGTTACAATCATGCCGGCCAGCACTACCCCAGCAAGGGACTTGGCCACCAGATCTGAAGCGAATCTCTCCTTCAGGCTCAGCTGGTGGGGTTCAGTGATGGACGTGGTTGTCCCGCTGTCTGGATTGGACGCTTGTTCCTGCATCACCTGAGTAAGTCCGGAAATCTCCGGCCAATCGACCCCGCCGTTCTTCAAACCCTCGTCAATGATCCCGGGTGCTAGGTCGGGAATGTCTGCCGAGCCGATCAAGTACTGGTCTCCGATCACCAGGGCAGGGACAGCCTGCAGATCGGGAGCAATGTTGAAAGTATTGATGTAGCTCTCGAACAGAGCTGTGCCGCTTTCTGTTGTGGTGTTCACTCCATAGATCTCTAACTGGGATCCATACTGGCGATCCAGCACAGGAAGCACATCTTGAATGACATGCTCGCAGTGGGGGCAGGTTGGTGAATAGAATAATACCCCGTGCACCACAGGCTCTTGTGCCTGGACTGACCCGGCGAAGAGAAGAACGCTTATTACTAGAACTAGGACTGCTAGATATGTTTTTCGACGGTGATTCATGCTAACTCCGGATGTTTTGATCAATTTTGCACTGAGAGATTATAGCCCTATAATGCACAATTGTACACAACAGCATCATGCCTCCGGGGTTGACGCAGATAGGACGCTGCGGTGGATTCGCTCCAGGTCCGAGCGAGTTTTTTCCAGGTATTCAGGGCTGACCCGAGAAAATATCTCTTTTGCTTCTTCCAGTTTTGATGCTGCTTGATCCAGATCTGTAAGGCCTTACTGCGCCAGCCCTTGATTAGCGAGGGCGATACCCTGTTTGAGCAAGCTGCCAGCTTCCTTGGCTGCCTGCCAAGCCTGTTGATGGTAATCCAGCGCTGAACGCAGGTCGCCCAGGCGGGATGAGATCATTCCCAGCAGGTCATAAATGACCATCTCCGCAGGTGAGGACTTGAGCTTCTTTGCGAGGTCCAGTGCTACCAGAGCAAAACCTTGGGCAGGACGGTAACTTTTATCCTGGAGACTGCAGTCCGCCAGGTTGATAAGAGCATTCACCTGCAAGGATTCATCTCCCAACTTCTCGGCTGTTTCCATCACAGCCTTATGAGCCTGGAATGCACGCTTGTGGTCCTGCAGGGCGCTGTAAGTCAGCCCAAGATTCCCCTGAATAGCAGCCTGGATCCCTGGCTCCGGGTCAGGGCCGAGGGATTCCAGGGCGCAAGTCAAGCTGTTCAGTGCTTTGTCTGGCTCGCCTGTCATAATCCAGCACACGCCCAGATGGTTAAGGGCTTTGACCTTGAGTTTTAGCTGATCTTGATGGATGCAGAGCTGGCTGGCTTGCTGGTAATAGCCGGCTGCATCCTGATACTGATTGCGACTGAACAAGACCCGGCCAGCCTCAATGCAGGAAGCGGCCTGTTGGGTTTGATCACCTGATTGCTCAGCAGCCTGGATTTCCGCTCTTAGGTCCTCCAAGGTAGACTCAACGATGGTAGACATTTCACAATATTTTAACATCTCGAGGTGATGATATTCATCCTGTCTTCTTTGGGGAAAAATCCGATTCTAGATTCTATTAACAAAAATCCCCGTCAAGCGGTGTTCAGCTGCGGGGATGTCTGATCAGGAAAGCTGCAGTTTATTACGTCCGATCCCTGAGCCAAATTAGGACATCATTAAAAATTTGATCCTGTTCCGGCTCGTTATAAATTTCGTGGAATAACCCAGGATAAATCTTCAATTCTAAGTCCTGGGATGAGACCAGATCGGCGAGATATTCTGACCAGCTTGGATCGCAAAGACGGTCTTCGCCACCGTGCAGGATCAGCAGCGGTACTTTAATTTTGGACCCATGCTCTTCAAGGAGCTGGATTCCGCGATTCAGCGCGTCTGAAATCCTGGCGGTGATTTTTCCTGTGTAAACCAGGGGATCATTGCGGTAAGATTCCACGACCTGCGGATCCCGGCTGATACCCTCGATGTCAATTCCCAGGATGCGTACTTTTGGAAGATATCTCCCCAGGAAACGCCCCAGGCTGATTGTAAAATCGCTGACATACTCAGGCACCTTAACCAGCGAACCTGATAAAACTGCACCCCGTACCACGTCTTGCTGATCCAGCAGGTAGACTGAGCCGATCAAACCTCCCATGGAATGGCCCAGAAGGAAGATCGGCAGATCGGGATGCCAATCTTGAACCTTTTGCAGGAATTCCTGCAGTGTGCAGGTGAAAACATCCATACTTTCCACGTAAGATCTTATCCCGGCTGATTTTCCATGGCCCGGGAAATCCAAACCATACACAGCAAATCCATGATCAGAGAAGAATTTACCGAGGTGTTGATATCTGCCGCTGTGCTCATTGAGTCCGTGAACAATCTGGATCACACCCCGGGGCTGATCTTCGGGAAGCCAGGTCTGATAATAGATTTCCTGTCCTTTGGAATTCTGGAAAGTGCCATCTTGATGTGTCATATTTTCCTTTCTAACATGTCTAACATGGCGTGCTCAGCCAATCGTGGTCTCGAATATTAAAATCGGAATGTATAATATCATAAGGTTTGCTGTTATTAACAAGAATTTTCTCCGGAGCTGTATATGGAATCTTTGGTTCTCTTCTATCCAGACGGGCATCAAAAACATTATATACCAGGGCATCCAGAATGTCCTGAAAGGGTTGAGGCGATCAAAGAAGGATTGGAGCAGATCGGCATCTGGGAAAAATATTCCCACCTTTCTCCGCTTCCTGTAAACCACGAGCTTTTAACCAGGGTGCATGCACCTGATTACCTGGTTTTGCTGGAAAGGACGAAACTTAAAGCCCAGATGCTGGATATGGATACCTACGCCACCAGAGATACCTGGCGCCTGGCGGTGAATGCGGCCGGCGGAGCGCTGGCTGTCGCAGACTGGGTATGGGACCGGAAGGCCGAGACCGGGTTTGCGCTGACCCGTCCCCCTGGACATCACGCAACGAGGAACCGGGCAATGGGGTTCTGTTTGATCAATAATATCGCCGTGGCCTCAGAATATCTTCTGAGTGAGAAAGGAGCATCCCGATTGGCGATTGTGGATCTCGATTTACATCACGGCAATGGAACCCAGGAGATCTTCTGGGAGCGGGCTGATGTAAGTTATATCTCAATCCACCAGGCTCCTTTTTATCCGGGCACAGGATATCTTTCCGAGGTGGGTGAAAATGCTGGAAAGAACTCCACACTGAACTTGCCAATTCCTGCTTATTCAGGTGACCTTGCCTACCAAACCCTGCTGGAAGAGGTGATCCTTCCCTATTTAAATATACACCAGCCTGAAATGCTTCTGGTCAGTTTCGGCTTTGATACTCATTGGCGGGATCCTTTGGGCAGCATGCAGGTCTCTGGCGGCGGTATTTATCAATTGTTTCAGACCCTGAGGCTTTGGTCAACCCGACACTGCTCCGGGAAGCTGGCTGTCCTCCTGGAAGGCGGGTATGATCTGGATGCTGCCAGCGTTTGCGGCCAGGCAGTTTCAGCTGCCCTGACTGATCTGCCCTGGCAGGATGATCTCGGACCCTCCCCTCATGAAGAAAGCGAGGAATGGAAGGCAACCTTGAGGGACGCTGTAGAGATGTTGGGAATTTGAGGTCTGGATTATGAATCTTGGGAAGGCCTTCCCTTACAACTTCTCCTGATATTATTCGTATAATTATTATTGGTATTTTTAGGAATGAGTTGGTTTTTTTATCAATCATTAAGGTAGCTGTAAATATTATCTATAAGGAAGGCTATTATGAATAAAGATCAAAGCAGGATGATTTGGGGCTCACTGTTGGTTCTAGCCGGGGTGCTCTTTTTGCTCCAGGAGTTCCAGGTGCTTGGCAGCGCATTTCAGTATTTGTGGGTGATCTTGATGGCAGCCGGTGCTGTTGTGTTTCTGTGGATCTACCTTAAGAACAGTGAGCAGTGGTGGGCGGTCATCCCCGGTCTGGCTCTGGTCGGCCTGACATTTGTCGGTTTGGAAGGCCTGATTCCGGCCATCCCCTCCGGCAACTGGACAGGGGCGGTATTCCTGGGCTGCATCGGACTGGCTTTCTGGTTGGTATACCTGCGCAAGAGGGAGCAGTGGTGGGCGATCATCCCGGGAGGTGTTCTGCTCACTCTGGCGCTGGTCGCCGGGCTTGATTCGCTGATCAGTTGGTCTGACGCGTTCTTCTTCCTGGGCCTGGGTTCGACATTTGCATTGGTCGCACTGCTTCCTAATCAAACCCACGATACCCGGTGGGCTTTCATCCCGTCAGGAATTCTATTTCTGCTGGGATTGGTCCTATTTGCGCCCATTCAATCCGTGTTCAACTATATTTGGCCGATCTTGCTGGTGGGTTTTGGCGTTTACATCCTGGTTCGCAATTGGAAATAAACTGAGTTTAGGAGTCATTCAATGGAAAATGTGCGCTTGTACCGAAGCAAATCCGATCGCATGATCGGGGGTGTATGTGGAGGATTGGGCACTTTTTTGAATATCGATCCGATATTTATACGGCTGCTCTTCGTCCTGCTGCTGTTTGGAAGCGATTTTGGATTAATCCTCTATATATTGCTGTGGATCCTGATTCCTGAAGAGGGGAAAGCATATGGATTCAGAGAAGAATCTTTTGGAGACAAAGTGAAATCAATGGGTGATGATATCCAGGTTGCGGTGACCCAGCCTCACCCGCAAGCCGGACTGATCATGGGGGTCGGATTGATCGTGATTGGAGGCCTGCTATTTGTGGATCGCTTGAACCTGGCCTGGTTGGATTGGTTCAACATGGATGTCCTCTGGCCGGCTCTGCTGATCGTAGGTGGCATCGCGCTTCTTTTCCGTCAGCGTAAGGAGTGAAATATGACAGAAGATCAAGGAAAATCAATGCGGAGGTCACACCGCAGGAGTTATTTTGGACCGATATTGCACATCGCAATCGGCCTGGTTTTTCTGGCCAAGAATATCGGCCTGATTCCGGGTGAAGGCTGGGATACAATCTGGAGGTTGTGGCCGGTCTTACTGGTTGTTGCTGGTGTGGATGATCTGTTTCGGGGTGAAGGCATCGCTTGGCCGCTGCTGATGATCGGGGCGGGTATTTTTCTACTTTATAACTATTTTGGCCCACAAACCCAGATCAGCTGGACACAAGTTCTGACCTTATGGCCAATTCTGCTGATCGCTCTTGGCATAGATGTTTTATTCCGGGGTCATTCCAGCTGGATGAGTATTGTGGGAGTTGTCCTGGCTGTGCTGCTTCTGGGCGGTGCCGTACTGCTGACTGCCGGACGGGTTGAAGTAGCTGCAAGATATGAACGGATCAGTGAGCCGCTGCCCAAGCAGGTGGATTCAATGAATTTGGATCTCTCGCTGGATGTGGGAGAGCTGTTGATCGGGACGGATCCTGGGGATGACCTGCTGCTCAGTGGAGCGATCACTCCAGGTGACTTTCAGGATGACCTCGAACTCACAGGAAAGCAGGCTTACTATGAACTGGAGAATGTCCGACCGGCTTTTTTCCCCTATACCGCCCGCTGGGAGATTGATCTTACTCCGGACCTTCCGGCCGAATTGCTGATCGACAATGGTGTGGGTGAGTTGGTGCTGGAGTTTACAGGGGTGCAGCTGGATTCTCTGGTTGCAAATCAGGGGGTAGGCAGGATGGTCGTCAATCTACCTGGGTCAAGCACGGATGCAATCCTCATCAAGCAGGGTGTCGGCGCTATCTTGGTTCAGGTCCCGCCTCGGGTCCGGGTTGCTGTGGATGCGAATAGCGGACTTTCCAGGGTTGATTTTCCAACCGGTTTTGAGCTGGAAGACGGCTACTATGTCACCGCTGGGGCAACACGATCCAACGCTGATCTGGTGATCACCGTTGAGCAAGGAATTGGATTGGTCGATTTTGAGTTTTCCCGCTAGCTTCGCCTGGTTTGTCAAAGAAGCCCTGGATTAAATCCAGGGCCTCTTTTTGTATCAGGCGCTACGATTGATGCTGTCTTCTGGATTAAATCCCTCTGGAAAGCGTTTGCGCAGCTTGCTGACATTGTTTTGGGCGATATGATCCAGGTCCAGGCCAGAGGCAGTGGCTGCTTCTGCCAGGTACCAGAGAACATCACCCAGCTCATCTTCAAGGGCCTCTGGATCGAATGGATGTCCATGGGCTGTCATCTTTTTAACTAGATTCGCGAACTCACCAGCCTCTCCAGCCAATCCCAGGGCGGCAACCATTAGGCGCCGGTCCCCATCTCCACCAGCTCCCGCCGAGCGCTCTGCGAGAGATTGGTACTCGTTCAGTGTAAGGGCTTCGCCGTTCATGAGGAGTTCTCCTGTAAATTTGCCAGAGTGATGATCTCCTCGACCAGGTCCCGCAGCTGGTGCTTGAGGAGGGGATAAGGAGCAGCGTCAAAGATATTGGCCAGGGATTGGTAGTACCATAAGGTACCGGCCTTTCCACCGTTGAATTTTTCCCAGATCTGATCACCTGAATCCTGCAGGTCGAGCAGGATCGAGCGGGCATTGTGGACTTTGTCCGCCAGGGAGACCAGGATGACAGATTCCGGGGCGGTTTTCATTTTTTCCAAATAAGCCGCCTTTCTTTCCTTCCAGGGAGGCTTGGGATTCGTATAGGCATCAGTGCAGCCGTCAACCAAGGCAGCTACCTCTTCCCCAAATTTGTCTTTAATGTCTTTTAATGTATCCCATCCGCCCTGGTCCTCAACCGCGTCGTGCAGCAGGCCGGCAATTGCCTGATTCTCATTCCCTCCGTTTTCCAGAACCAGAGAGGATACTGCCATCAAATGGGCAATATATGGGATTTTGGATTCCTTGCGGAGCTGCTGGTTATGGAGATGGAAAGCCATTTCGAAAGCTTCTAGAAAACGTTCAGATAAGAGGTCCTCATTCGTCATCCGGTTTACCTGTCCTGTGTTACGGTTTGTGGATTAAAAAACATAGTCGCTATTATACTCCTGATCTGGAGGTAGTGAGGCGGGCTGGATGGTGATTATTTCGGTAATTTTCCCCAGGCAAAGAAGGTGGGTACATAAATCATGCGGGTTCCATCATTCCAGGCTGAGACTTCCTGCTGGCGCAGGTATTCGAGTTCCTGGGGGTTGAGTTGGCCCGCCAAATCAGAGGCTAAGATCTTCCACTCCGCATCAATCTCATCCTCGCTGGGCTTGCCTGACCAGGATCCCTGGTAGACACCGGCTTCAATATCTTGGAAACCTTCCAGCTGGAACAGCCCTTTTAATTTCCGGCCCATCAAAGGATCAGCACCGGCATCTTGCAGGGCTGAAATTTGCATTTCACGGAAGGCTGAAAATATGAGAGGATGATCTATTCTCCCGCCGTAATCCGGTTCAGCAAAGGCTGCTACAATCCCTCCTGGCTTTGTGATTCTCTTCATTTCCTGGATGGCATGGTGCGGATCACCAGCCCACAGCAGAAAATAATGACACAGCACTACGTCAAAGCTGTTTTCTTGAATAGGAAGCAAATGAGCGTTTGCTGCCAGTAAATCACAGCCGGGCGAAGCGTTTTTAGCGAGCTTGAGATAGTTGAGGTTGAGATCCGCCCCAAAAATCCGTCCAGGGGAAAGTACATTCAAATCGGGAAGCAGGGCACCAGTACCACAGCCGACGTCAAGAACCCGGGTGATTTCATTGTCTTTGATCAGATTAAAAAAATACAGGCGCAGTCCCTCTGTCCACTGCGCCTGTATCATAAACCTATGATGCCAATCAGCCTGTGTTAATGGCATCGTGGTTACTGCTCGACCTGCCGGGAGTCCCAAACTTCTTCCCAATTGTCATCCAGCATATTTCCCAGGACATGATTAATTCCCTGTCCGGGGAGAAGATCCCCATCCGGTTCAATGTAGAACCAGGCTTTGCCAGTGCCGTGGGGTGCCTGCTGATTCTTCTTAAGCTCGATCGAGATTGGGTTGTGGGCAGAATAGGGGACTGGCAGATCCCATTTCAGCGGCAGATCCGCTTCGGCTACCAGGGTTTGAGCCTGGACTGAGATCTGCTCCAGCCCGGGATCATCGGGGTCGCCGACAGATAATGAGATGGCGTTTGCTCCGAGTTCTTTACAGCGGGTGATGATATCAGAAAGGGTGGGAGCATTTTTCATGGTAAGGGTGATATGCACTGTTGTGTAGAGGTCTTCTCTAAGGATCTTCTCCAACGCGGTCCAGGAATCTTCCTGATCTTCCGAAAGCAAGAAGAGCAAATGATCCAGTCCACTTTGCAGGACCTTATCCCTGTAACCGGCATCGCTGAGTTTCAAGCCATCCGAAAGCAGTCCTGTGACCTGGCCGTTGCTTTCTGCTTTTTCTATGATCTGGATCAGGTCGTCCCGCAGGGTAGGTTCTCCTCCGGTGAAAATCAGGTGGGGGATGCCTAACTCCCAGGCTCTATCAATAATCGTGAACCATTCCTCCTTGTTCAACTCCTTCTCAACCCTTTTTGTGGGTGCGAATTGCGGATTGCTTCCAGCTGGCAGCCGGTAGGTCAGGGCACAGTCAAGACGGTATGGAGCGCTGAGCGACTCGCTGTAGGGGTCCTCCCGGGAGAACTCTAAAAAACTGACTGGATCAAGATCTGGGATTGTCAGCAAAGCCAGGATCCGGTTTTTGATATCCAGGAAATCAGTTCGGGCTTGTTCGCGCTTGATCTGGTAGCGGGAAGAGATGATCCGGGAAATGCCTGCTACACCAGTTCCCTGGATGAGGTGGTAGACATATTCCGTGGCTGTCTGGTTGAGGTGAAGGATTGTAGAGGCGTTTATAATCAACAAGCCACTGCCGTCCTCGTCCACACGCAGATGCATTCGATATTGGGGCTCTTCATCCGGAGGAGATTGATAGTGATACAGGCCGGCGGGGAGCAGAGTGGTCGGTTTAAAAAGGCTGGAAATCCGGTCAAGGATATTATTCATAGCAGCTCCTATCAGGGCTTGATTTCATTCACTATCTCTGTTTGATTATCTTACCATGCGTCGTAGCGGATGAGTTCCTCGATCGGTTTTCTGATCTTCTCTCTTGCTTCGTCCAGTGGGTAGGGATTGAAATCTCCGATCCAGCAGGTTCCAAGGCCCAGATCAGCTGCTTGCAGGGTGATGTGATCGAAGACAATGGCAGCGTCGACTGCTGCATAGCTCTGGTTATCATATTTCTTACGCTTCCATCCCTCGTCCGGGATGACGCAGATGCTCAGAACCAGAGGGGGTTGAACGAACCAATCCCGGTGGTAAATCTTTAACAGTTCCTCCTGGATGTTCTCTGTTTTCAGGATGATGATCTGGAATGGCTGGCGATTTGATGCCGTTGGCGCGAGGCGGGCTGATTCGAGGATCTTGGCCAGGTGTTCATCTTTGATCGGTTCAGATGAGTAGTGGCGGCAGCTGTACCGTTTTCGAACGAGTTCTTCGAAATCCATTTATCTCTCCTTATCCTATTAATTGGAATATTTCCCAGAGCCAGATAGCAGCCCCTGCTGCGAATACTCCCAGACCTGATCCTGCCAGGACATCTGATAGATAGTGTACACCCATCATGATGCGTCCCAACGAGATGACTAAAGCCAGAATTGCGGCAGCTATCCAGAACGGTAGACTGCTGAAGATGGCTGCGGTGATCAATGCTAAATACCAGATTCTGAGAGCATCTCCACTGGGAAAGGAAGGGTCGAGGGGTTTGAGCGGCTGCAGCATGGCAATCTGCTGATTGTTCTTGAAAGGCCGCTGGCGGTTGAAAAGCTGTTTTACGATGCGTTCGAGACCAACAGTGATACCGAAAATTGAGAGAGCTACCAATCCCTTCTGCCAGCTCAGGCAGCTCAGCAGGACCAGCACTACAAGGGCGAAGGAGGTTCGACCGAAATGCCACATTTCCTGGAAGAATTGAGTGACAGTCTTGCTGCCGAATTGTTTCTGAAGAGCTGCAATGAATTTTATTTCCAGTGATGATGATTTTACGATTGGATAGGAGCAGCCAAGTAGAAAGAGGCCCAGGCCAATCAGCGGGGTCATCATAGATCCTCACTCAGCAGGTCAGGCCAAACAGGATAATACATCAGCCATTGAGAGGGTGCCAGCTTGATGAACTCCTCGATCTCTTTCAAAGTGCGCTCTGCATTCAGAAAGAGAGTGTCCATTTTGTCCCGGTATCTTTTCAGTCGAATTGGTTCAGAAAGTCTGAAACCGTAATTGCCGTTCTTTTCCATGATCGCAGTTACGGCGACAATCGGCACGTCGGCAGCCAGGGCAGTGGTGACATAACCTGCGGGGAGTGGACTGGGGCGGCCGAAGAAATCGATATAATGGCGTTTTTTTCGATTTGGCAGGGGACGGTCTACAGCAGTTGCGATCACACCTCCCTGCTTGAGGTAATCGATCATTCCGGTTTCAGCCCAGGGATCGCTGAGCGGGACAACATCCAGACCGTAGGAGACCCGGATGTCGTTTTGAAGTTGATACCCGCTGCCCGGATTGGGATAAGAGAGCACTCTGCCCTCGAAACCCTCACTCACCAACCGTGATACCACCAGATCAAAATTACTCATATGGGGAGCAACGATCAGGAAGCCTTCCTTCAGGTGGGAGAGGCGGATCAGCTCGCTCATCTGCGGGGATAGAGGGACAAGCTCCTCCAGCTTCCTGGCTCTGTCGATGTAGTGATACAGGTCGTAATAGCATTTTCCTGCGTGTTGGAGAACATCCTTGTTGAGCTGAACGAGTTCACGATGAGATTTATTTTCGCCATTAACAACGTATTGATTTGTGCGGATATTGCGGTTGATTTCCAGCCCCTGAAATGAACCGATCAATCCTGCAAGCTTCTGGGATAGCCAGTAGCCTGTACTCATCGGCATATACCGCCCAATCAGGATCGAAAACTCCACCGCAAATTTGCTGTTGAACAGGCTTTGTGAAGACATAGGATGGATGCGGAGATCTAAACTCCGCTGCTGCTTGATAGGTTTCTTACTCCTTCGACCAGGACCGGCAGTCCGCGAACGACGCAAAGGAATACACTGAGCCAGGTGAAAACCAGACCAAAGCTGTAAACAGGTTGAAACCAGCTGCTCTGGCTTATTTGCAGGGCATAAGCCAGGGACAGAAAACCCGCCGCAGCACCTTTTGAGAAGCCGTAGATAGCCCTCATGAACCGGGAACTGACCAGGAAGCGGTTAACGGGTGATTGGATCTGATCAAATGCGCTTCGCCCGCTTTTCATACCAACTGATCGGACGGCGTCCACGCTCGTCCCCCTGAAGAGAACGATTAACGGGACGATCAAGGGGATCAATCCCAGATGAGCATAGGCAACCCAGAGTACATATTCAAGGGACCGGTCAGTGGCAATGTCCAGGACGCTGCCCAACAGGGAAGTTTCCCCTCGTTTTCTGGCGACCCAGCCGTCAAGGCTATCGAGAAGGAAAATGAAGATTATAAAGGGGACATTCCAATACAGCAGATTTTGTCCCCCATAGTACAGAACTGCGAGATAGATCAGAAGGAGAGGGAAGCGGGCGATGGTGATGAAATTGGCCATACTGTGTCCTGTCCTTATTCTTGGTCAATTTGCAGGTGGGATAATGGGTTCCAGGATGCGCGGTTGTTCAGCGTAAGCCAGCGGGCAGCCCGCGCCGCATTCCTCCAGCAAGCTGCAGACCTGACACTCACCAGGGATGTTCGACCTTTCCCGCAGGGAGAGGGCGAGATCGTGCTCCCAGATGGATTTCCAGCTGTCATCCAGCAAGTTTCCCAGCTGGTGATAGTACGACTGACAGGGTATCACTCCACCATCTGGTTCAATGCACATATTGTACAACGCTGCTGTACAGCCCTTAACCCCCAGGTCCATTTCCAGAGGATTAAAGTGGCAGTAGAGTGTCGGTGTATACCAAATAAGCTTTTGCCCCTGGGCTTCAGTTTTTTGTCTGGCCAGAGTAAGGAGCGGTTTCAGCTCTTCCTCAGAAAGACCGGTTCCGACGTCCTTGCCTCTGCCGGAATAGATCAGCGCGTTCAAGCCCACAGTGGGCACGTTAAGCTCTCCTAAGAAATCCAGCGTCTGATCCATACTTTGATAATTGTCTTGGAGCATGGTGGTGTTGGTCATCACAAACAGCGGGCTGTCTATGGCATTTTCAAGGCCGGCGACTGTTTGCTTCCAGGCTCCTCGCAGATTTACCATCTTGTCATGGATCTCCGCGTTGTGGGATTCAAGTGTAATCTGGACATGATCCAGTCCAGCGTCAACCAGCTGCTGAATGAAATCCTTGTCCTGCAGGCGCCGCCCATTTGTGTTCAGGCCTGTGATCTGTCCATTCCCTTCGGCATGGCGGATTAGCTCCGGCAGGTCTTCTCGCAGTGTGGGTTCGCCACCGGTAAAGATCAGGTGGGGGATGTTCAGCTCCCAGCAGCGGTCGATGATATTTTTCCACATCACAGTAGAAAGCTCTGGATATGTACGCAGTCGGGCATTATAGCAGTGCTGACAGTCATTGTTGCAGCGGTAGGTCAAAGCAAGGTCCATGCGGTAAGGTGCACTGGGATGCTGGCTGAAGGGTGTATTGATTTCCACGCCTGAATAGGTATTGACAGGTGCCCCATCTGCCTTGATAAAACTCTCCAGATCCCTGATGATCAGCTGGATCTGTTCCGATATATTCTCAGGAGGGGAGTCAAATGTCTGGTCGATGAGCTGCTGAATTACTTCCAAACCCCTCTCGTTGAAGTGATGGTAGGCGATCAGGCTTGCGGTTTGGTTGAGATAGAGTATCGAGCTGGCGTTGATCAACAGAGTGCCGCTGCCGTCGGGATCGATCCGAAGATGGAGTCTGGTTTTATCGTTGCCAGCAATCCTGGGAAAATGGTACAGACCAGCCGGTATGACCTCAGGCTGACGGGCAGATTTCAGTTTCTGCAGCCACTGTGGTAATCCTAGGAGTTTTTCTCGATTCATGACTGCTTAACGCCCACCGCCAGCGCAAGCACAGGCACAGCCGGCACAGGCGCAGGCACAGGCACACGAGCTGCCGCCGCCGCTGCTCCAGCCTCCCCCGCGGCTGGAGGATGAGCTGGGTTTGGGGATCGGGTTGGTTTTTTGTGTGATCCTGCTTGTAAAGTCTGTGATATTGCCGACGGCATTGCTGGAAAACGTAGAGATGCCCTGTACCATGGACGCTGCAAAATCTCCTCCGGGCAGCTGCGGTAAGCTTCTACCCGACCCGCTGGGGGCAGCAGAAGTCTTCCCTCCACCAGCTGTTCTGGTACCGCTGAAGGTTGGGTCGTAGCGGTTCCACCAGATAGGCACATAGACCGGTCCCCGCCGGAATACATCCTGGGTCTTATTCTCAAAGTCCTTGTCCAGCATCGTCCAGCCCATGTGATCGTTGAACTTTTCGCTCTTCACTTCGGGAGTTTCAGCATCTACAACCTGCTGCCAGGCGCGTTTGATGATGTCCTCGTAATAACGGACGGTCTCCTTGTGGCTGAAACCCTCCATTTTTTTACCCACACTTTTGATGAGATCGATCATCAGGTCCTGCAGAGCTCTTTTCCGTACTTTGCTGGAGTCACTTTTATAGGCTTCAATGAATTGTTTCTCGTATTTCCGGAGATTCTCAGGAAGAGGCTCGCTGAACTCGAGTTTCAGCGGATCCTGACTGACAACCGTTGCGGCATCTTTCTGGATCAAGGAGAACAGGATCATGGTCAGGATTTTGTCAGCTGGCCTCTCTAACAGGATGGCGGCTTCGATCGCTGTGAGGCCTCGCTTGATCCCATGGCCTTCGATGCGAATTTTAGGTGGTAAGTATTTTAGCTTCCTCTTCCGGGATGAGGTCACAGATATCACGATAACAAAGATGAAAAAACCTAGAAAACCGACAGTGCATAATAAACCAGTTACGGCTTCTGGAGAGATACCCAACCGCTGCCAGATCGTAGGTGTCTTGATGGCCGAGTCAGGGACGTAAGTGGCAGGAAATGAAGCACCGAATTTGTAAACCTTCGAAATATCTGCCTGAGGGTTCCTCCAGGTATAGGTAATTCTGCCCGAGCTGTCGCTTCCGGTGATCGGAGAGCTGGAAAACCCGGTCGGTGCTTCATGCCAGCGGGGCTCCGCGGGCTGGACTCCAGGGGGCAGGTGGTAGACCACACTCATGTCCGTCGAGCCGGTAACATACTGTGATCCGAAATTCGTGGGAGTGAATACTGCACTTCCATAGCTATCACCCTGCGTATCCGGAAATAGCACTCCCTCAATCCCGTTGATGAAAACCTGTACTGTGCCCCGTCCGCCAGGCGGGATGGAATAAGTACCCAAACCAACGGCAACCCCGGTCCCTGATCCCTCATAATTGGAGCTGGATATATCGTAAAGGGGTTGTCCGTCTACGTTGGCAGTGATATTGCTGTCAGAATAGTTGTTGTTAGGAAGCCCAACATCGACATACTCGATGGCATGCCCGCTTGGTTCATTGCGGAAGACGAACTCGTATATCAGATCCAGGGTGCCATCATCCTGCCAGTAGGCGTCCACTGTCAGCTGAGGCACTCCAAAATAATAACTCTGTGCAAGCGCACTGACAGGCATGATCAAACAGAGAATCAATACCAGGAATACCAGCAGTTTTTTCATGGAAACCCTCTTAATTGCTACCATTTCGGCTCTTCTGTCAATTGGTAAGTGGTACCGCAAAACGGGCAGCTGACAACAGGTGCACCCGCTACCATGGAGATGTTATCTGCGCTCAGCTGACCTCCACAGGATCGGCAGGACAGGGTGTCCAGGTTCACGTCTCCTGAAAGATCGATCTTCAGATTGACTTCCTCTTGCTGTCCGGGTTTTTTGCGGCCGGCGATGAAAATCAATCCAAAACCAATCCCCACCATGATGATCCCGACGATAATGTTCTCCGGCTGGGGTACTGATCCAAATGCACTCAAGATATAGAGACCGCCCAGGCCGATAAAGATGGCAGCGGCGATATAGGCGATGATTCTTCCAGCTGACATGGAAACTCCTGTATCCTAACTAGAGATAGAAATTGAGGCGGGATTCAGCCAGTCATTGTTCGGGGACAGTTCTGTGGCCTGGACCCGCCAGATTTCTCATATTATACCAATATCCCTGCTTTCACCGCCAGATTTGCATGGCTCTTCCCAGAGGCGTCTCCATCCAACCTGAGGTTATACGCTATAATTTCTGTTATGGATGAGCAAAAAGAAAAAGACCGTCTTCGAGAGCTGCAGGAAGATCTTCGCCATCATAATTACCGCTATTATATTCTCAATGATCCACTGATCAGCGACGCCGAATGGGACCGTATGTTCCGTGAGCTGCTCGAGCTGGAGGAGAAGTATCCAGAGCTGAAAACGCCCGACTCTCCCACTCAGCGGGCCGGGACAGAACCGTCAGAGGCCTTCGACAGGGTGGAGCACCCGGCACCGATTCTCAGTCTCGACAACGCGTTCTCTGCAGATGAGTTATTGGCCTGGCAGGAACGCATCAGCAAGCTCGATCCCCGGGTAATGGACAGCGGGTATTCTCTGGAGCCAAAACTGGATGGATTGACCGTTGTCCTCCATTACCAGAATGGACTTTTTGTACTGGGTGCGACCCGAGGCAACAGCCAGGTTGGAGAAGAGATCACCGAGAATCTGCGAACCATCCGTTCCCTGCCGCTGCGGGTTCCTGCCAACCCGGATCAGGTCCAGATCCCGGAGCGGTTGGTTGTCCGGGGTGAGGCCTTCATTAAAATTTCAGATTTTCAGAAGCTAAATCAACAACTTGAGGAAGCGGGAGAGAGAACATATGTAAATCCCCGCAACACTGCAGCCGGGTCTCTGCGCCAGCTGGATTCATCTTTGACCGCCCGCAGACCGCTAACATTGCTGGTATACCAGATCGTCGATTCCTCGGACCAGATCCTGGGAAGAACGTCGGAAATCCCTGGATTATGAGATCGATGGAGTGGTGATCAAATTGAACAACCTCCAAGTGGCGGATGAACTTGGAGTGGTTGGGAAGGCACCCCGGGGAGCCATCGCTTACAAATTCCCTGCTCAGGTTGTAACGACCGAACTGGAAGAGATCAAAACTAATGTGGGAAGGACCGGGGTCCTGACCCCTTACGCTGTCCTGACTCCCGTTGAGATCGGCGGTGTCACCGTGCGCCAGGCAACTCTCCATAACTTTGATTTTATATCTGAAAAGGACATCCGGGAGGGGGATAGGGTGATGGTAAAAAGGGCTGGTGAAGTGATCCCCTATGTGATGGGTCCGGTTGTGGATGCGCGGGATGGAAGCGAAAAGGTTTACGCTCCGCCCGAAGTCTGCCCGGTTTGCCATGAGCCGGTCGAGCATTTTCAGGGTGAAGTGGCCTGGTATTGCGTGAATGCCAAATGTGAAGCTCAGATCATCAGGAATATTGAACATTTTGTGTCGCGTCCGGCAATGGACATCGTTGGAATGGGAATAAAAATCGTCGAGCAGCTTGCCCAGGAAGATCTGGTGCGCAATGTCAGCGACCTCTATCAACTGCGGGAAGAGGACTTGCTCGAACTGGAAGGCTTTGCCGAGAAGAAGGCCGAGAATCTGATTGAAGCAATCCAGAACTCCAAGGATCGACCGCTGAGCAGGCTGATAAACGCCCTGGGAATCCGGGGGGTTGGAGAGGTGGTAGCAGCGACTTTAGGGGCGGAGTTCAAGAGTCTTGATGCCTTGAAAAGCGCTTCCCTTGAAGACCTGGAAGTAATCCCGGGAATTGGGCCAAATATCGCTCAGGCAATTTTGGATTGGTTTGGTAGGAAAAGTAACCAGCAAGTACTGGCTTCTTTGAAAGAATCCGGGGTATGGCCAGTTGAACAGTCAGCAGAAGAGACCGGTGAGCTGCCCCTCAATGGGCTGACTTTTGTTCTGACCGGAAAGCTGGAAGGCTATACTCGAAATGAACTGAAAGATAAACTTCAGGGACTGGGTGCCCGGGTAACTGGTTCTGTCAGCTCCAACACGGACTATGTAGTAGCTGGGGAAGATCCAGGTTCCAAGCTTACATCAGCTCAGGAACTGGAAGTCCCCGTGCTCTCGGAAGATGAGCTTGAGAAATTAATTCAATCCAGTGGGGATTCTTGAAAGGGGGATGGATTGAATGAGTAAGGAAGCCAGGCTGATCTTGAAAGAGGGAAGGGAAAAACCAATCCTCCAGCGCCACCCCTGGATTTTTTCAGGCGCGATAATGGATCTGGAGGGAGATCCTGGACCAGGCGAGACCATCTTGATCGCTGACCGACAGGGAAAGTTCCTGGCCAGAGGAGCGTTCAGCCCCCAATCCCAAATTCGGGTCCGGATCTGGAGCTGGGATGAGGAAGAGCAGATTGGTCCGGCTTTTTTCAAGTCCCGCATTCGGGAAGCCATCACTTATCGTGAAGTCATTGGGTATAACTACCCCATGCGCCGGCTGATCCATGCAGAATCGGATCGGTTTCCAGGGCTGATCGTTGACCAATACGGAGACTATCTGGTCGTCCAGCTGCTCAGTGCGGGGGTTGAAACCTGGAAGGCTGAGATCATCCAGGCTCTGGTAGATTTGACCGGAGCCAAGGGCGTTTACGAGCGCTCCGATGTTGAGGTCCGGAGGCTGGAAGGTTTGGAAGAACGTACAGGCGTGCTCCCGGGAGATGTTCCCGAGGAGATGATAGAAATCGAGCAGGAAGACTGCCGATATTGGATCGATGTTCGGGCAGGACATAAAACTGGTTTTTATCTTGATCAGCGTTTGAACAGGGAACTGATCGGACAGCTGTCAAAGGGCCGCTCTGTCCTGGATTGTTTTTGCTACAGTGGAGCTTTTTCATTGCAGGCACTTAAGAACGGAGCCAGTGCGGTAACGTTGGTAGATGAATCCAGGGATGCCCTCGCCCTGGCAGAAAAACACCTGACGAATAACCAGCTTGACAGTCGGAAAGTGGAATTTCAGCAGGGGGATGTATTCAATGTCTTGCGGGAAATGCGCGATCGGCTCTTCAATCATCTGAAAAATGGAAAAAACCGATCAAGGCCAGGATGTTCTCGCCCGAGCCCGCCGCCAGCTGACCAAGGCCGGCCGCGGGTACAAAGATATCAATTTGCTCGCGTTCAAATTACTGAACCCCGGAGGTTTATTGGCTACCTTTTCCTGCTCGGGAGGGATTACCAGAGAGTTCTTCCTTAGGATTCTATCAGGTGCTGCTTTAGATGCAGAAGTTAATGCTAGAATACAGCTTCATATGGGACAAAGTGCGGACCATTCTGTCAACTTGAGCTTTCCGGAAGGGACTTATCTCAAAGGATTTGGTATTCGTGTTACATAAAGAGGAGGTTTGAGATGATTGAAGATACCGGTCAGGGTCTGGTTGAATATTCCCTGATCCTGTTGCTGGTGGCGATTGCACTGATCGTGGTCCTGACGGTCTACGGCAAAGGAGGCCAGACCCGTGGCTATCTGAACATCAAGGATACACTGCAGTGCATTCATGTGTCGGAAAATAAACCGGCCGCCAGGGGCGAGCTCCGCA
>JARROG010000016.1:0-11883 GCA_037384185.1 Anaerolineales bacterium
CAGCCAGGGCGTGATCTTCTTGGTGAAATCAACGCCCAATTCGGCAAGGTTGAACGTGGGACGTCATTGGTGAGCGAGTTCGATTTGCCTGCTAATAGCTGGTATATGAGCAGCGGAACCACCATCCTACCCCATGTTGCTTTAATGGAGATCGCCCTGCAGCCATGCGGCTTTTTATCCGCATATATGGGCAGCATCCTGGGCAAGGAAGGTCAGGATCTCTATTTCCGGAACCTGGATGGTGACGCCAACCTCCTGGATTGGCCCGTGAATCCCACCGGTCCGCTTACGAATCGGGTCAAGCTGATATCTTCCAGCTCTCTGGGGGATGTCATTATTCAGAAGTACGATTTTGAGCTGTCCTGGGGAAAGCAGCCATTCATTACCGGGAGCTCCTCTTTTGGCTATTTCACTCTCTCCATGCTTCAGAATCAGCAGGGTCTTGATGGCGGAAAGGATCAGCAGACCTGGAAGGAAGAGCAGCCCGAAAAAGGCAGCTGGGTAACCTTTAATCAACACGCCCTTCCCCTCAATGGAACACCCCGACTTCCCTCGCCCGACCGTATCTGGATCGCCCGCGACGGCGGCCGCCATGGGCAGGGATATCTGTACCTCAGCCAGCCCATTCCCAGACAAAGTTGGTTCTATTCAGCCCACTTCCACCAGGATCCGGTTATGCCAGGGTCCCTGGGAGTGGAGACAATGGCCGCAGCTCTTCAGACTGCTGCCGGGCAGTGGGGCATTCCAGATAACCTGGTCTGGCGAATGGCTGCTGACAGCAGGTTGGATTGGAAATATCGGGGACAGATAAATCCTGAGAATGGGGAAATCACTGTGGACCTGCACATCAAATCAATCAAAAAGAATAATATGGGATGGGAAATCAACGCGGATGGTCAGCTCTGGAAAGACTCGAAGCGCATCTACCAGGTTGATAATCTCAAGCTGGAATCCTATCCTCTTTCCCAGGAGAGCAAGAGATAAATGACAGGGCTCAACTATACCAAACAGAAAACGGTGATCGGGAGCTGGAAGGGTCCGGAAAGCTCCGTCCAAATTGATCCAGACCAAATCAGAGCACAGATCTTGGATCTGTCCCAAAATGTCTTCCTCCTGGACGTTCAAGGGCAGATCGCAACCAGTGCAGATGGCATCCTGACCAAAGGGAATTTCAATGAAAGCGGCTTACCGGTAGTTGGAGACCTGCCAACAGTAGCTCCATCTCAATTTGGCGATCCTGCCTTTTTACAGGCTTATGGAATCAAAGCAGCTTATATGGCGGGTTCCATGGCAAATGCCATTTCTGGGGTCAACCTGGTGACTGCCCTGGGTCAAGCTGGGTACCTGGCATCCTACGGAGCCGGCGGCGTGTCTCCTGCTCGTCTGCTGGACGCGATCCAATCGATAAAGTCTGCCCTACCAGACGGCCCTTATGCGTTCAATTTGATCCACAATCCGCATGAGCCTCTCCTGGAGCAGACCGCGGTAGATCTCTATCTGGAGCACCAGGTCAGAGTCATTGAGGCATCCGCATTCCTGCGCTTGACTCCCTCAGTGGTCCAATTTCGAGCAGCCGGACTGGCTGAGACACCTTCGGGAGAGGTACAGATCCACAACAAGGTCATTGCGAAACTTTCACGACCTGAAGTGGCAGTTCAGTTCCTAAATCCGGCACCAGAAAGGATCCTGCAGCAATTGGTCAGTGAGGGAAAGATCACAAAACGGCAGGCAGAACTGGCAAGCATGGTACCTATGGCAGACGACATTACTGTGGAAGCGGATTCAGGCGGCCATACCGATAACCGCCCGCTAGTCGGATTACTGCCGTCAATAATCGCACTGAGGAATGAGGTGCAGAATCAGCAGGGCTATCGTGAACCGGTCCGGATTGGCGCCGGAGGAGGGATCGGCACACCAATTGCTGTTCTGGGAGCATTTGCGATGGGGGCAGCTTATGTCGTCACTGGTTCGGTAAATCAAGCCTGTCTGGAAGCAGGAACTTCTGATGCGGTTAAAGAAGCCCTATGTCAGGCAGCTTCTCCTGACGTGATGATGGCACCATCCGCAGACATGTTCGAAATGGGAGTGAAAGTACAGGTCTTGAAGAGAGGGACTATGTTCCCAATGCGCTCTCAAAAGCTGTACGACACCTACCTGGCGTATGAAAGCATTGAAGCCATCGAGCCCGAGGTCCGTTCAGAACTGGAGGAGAAGATCTTTCAGAAAGATCTCGATGAGGTCTGGTCTGAATGTGAACGCTTCTTTCAGGAACGCGATCCATCCCAGCTCCAGAGAGCCTCTGAGAATCCCAAGAAGAAAATGGCGCTGGTGTTCCGCTGGTATCTCGGATTGGCTACCCACTGGGGCATCCAGGGAATTCCGGAACGGAAATTCGATTATCAGGTCTGGTGCGGACCTTCCATGGGTGCCTTCAACGACTGGGCCAGAGGTACAAGCCTGGAACTACCCCGAAGCCGGAGCGCGGTCCGGATAGCTAATCAGCTGCTGCAGGGAGCGGCCTATCAGTACCGTCTCAATCAGCTCACCATGCTGGGTATCGCCGCTCCAGTATCCTGGAACCGCTATCTTGATTCCTGAGATCCTTACCCCTCCAAGCCTCACGCCCGGGATTCTTCATATCTGGAAAGCAGATCTGGAAGCCTGGACAACCAGGGCAGAGCTGCTCGCAGAGCTGCTTTCCGAGGCTGAATTGGAAAGGCTTGGACGCTATAAAATCCCAGCTAAAAAAACGGAATTCACTCTCAGCCGCGGTTTGCTGAGATTGGTGCTTGGATCCTACCTGGGACATGACCCCGCAAGCCTGGATATTCGCATCAGCCAGCAAGGCAAACCATATTTGCCTGACCAGGAATTGAGATTCAATGTCTCACACTCTGGCAAACTCTTGCTGTGTGCTTGCAGCCTTCACCAAAGCATTGGCATAGACATTCAACAAATCTACGCGATCAGCAGCCTGGAAACCATCGCCAAGCGTTTTTTCAGCTTCGCTGAGAGGGAATATCTGGCAGCTAACCAATCTCCCCGGGACGTTTTCTTCGAAATTTGGACAGCAAAAGAAGCTTATCTGAAGGCTGTAGGAGCAGGCTTTCAGGGCAGCCCGACTGATGTCAGCCTGCTGCCTGATCACAATCAAACTGGCAGATTCAGAGTATCCACACCATCTGTGGGAAAGCAAAATTGGTCAATTTACAAACTGGAAGTTGGGAAAGGGTTCAAAGCAGCCCTGGCAGCGGAACAAGAGATCAGAGAGTTTCAGGTCATCCCCCTGCTACCACCTGAGACCGCTGTCGGGAAACGCTAACCAGCTCACAGACCCGGCGCTCACCTCAATCATTCATATCTCGCACTAGCTGAACCAAGGTGCGGTTGAGGACCACTCCTATCTGAGCGAAATCCTGACCCGCTGGGACTGCGGTAGGCGTCTGGGATGCGTCTTGTTCCCAGATATAAAGCTGAGGTAAACCGCTATTAACTCCCTGCTGAGGAGGAAATCCAGGATTGACTTCGACCCGGGTAGCCTGGGCTGCCTCTTCGAAAATTTGACGCAGGAAGTCTGTTGACTGCAAAGAATAGGCCAGATTCCCAGACTCAGGACTCAGGTCTCCCAGCTCAACCCAGATTGCCGGTTTAACCGGATTGGTGTTGATATAAGGATTCATATTCGTCGGAACTTTGGCAGCCAGTTTGTTATTCTCAAAAAGACCATAAAGCATCTGGTAATAAGGGTCCTGCAGACCGTCCCCGCCCCAGATCACAAACTGGACTGAACGTCTGGGATCCAGCTTTTTATCCTGCCAGGTTCGCATGATCTCCAGTAAAACTGCGATCCGAGCCAGATCATCCTGGGGTATTTTCTGGCGTCCAAAATCATTCAGTCCCAGGCCATCAAAAGTGGTGTAGATGACCACAATTTCATCTGCGTGGTCAAAATCATAACCTCCAATAAAACCTACCAAATTGGGAACGCTCACAACCTCGGGATCAGTCAATTCCAGGGACATCATCGTATTCAAATCCAGCTCCAGAGAGAAATCTTGATCCTCCATCTGCGCCCGAAGCATTTCCCAGTCCAGTCCTGCCTCTGCCGAGATGCGGCGGGCAGCTGCCTGGGTGATCCGGAATACGGGAATCTCATTTTGTGAACAGGAATCCTCCGGGGTATCAGGATGGACCTGATACTGGGATGTCAAAGGTTGGTCTTCCCCCCTGATAAGTATCAGACCGTTCGCACCTGCTTCAACCCCCGCTTGAATGGTCTCAGAGGGATGATCCTCGTCCAAAATGAGGACTACCTTACCTTCTACATTCTCAAAATAATCAGCCCCTGAGTGATCCCGTCCGCCAAGGATCAGCAGGTCAGATTGCTCTATACCACCACCAGCACATCCTTCGCTCAAGAACGCGAATTCCTCCTCAAATTTGAAATAACCGCGGGTTCCCACGATCAAACGGGGCTCCACGGCGGGACGGACCATTTCAACGCTGACCGGATAGTAGTAGGTTGAAGTCAATGTCTCCGACCAACCTGGCGCAATGCCATATTCCCGAAGTTTCTCGATGACATAATCCACCGTCGGGTTATCATCACCCTGCGTGATGGAGTTATAGATTTTGAGCTCCTCCAGGCGGGCCTCAGCGCTTTCTTGGTTAAAAGAAGCCGCAACCTGCTGGTACGAGACCTGGGCATTGGTCTTCTGAAAAATGAAAATCGATACTGCCACAAAAGCCCCAACAATCAGCAGCATGCGTTTCTTAAGGATGAAAGCTGTGCTGAAAGGCCAGCGGTCGAATATCCGCCGCAGTCCTTCCCCAAAGGAGTTTAACCCAACAATCGCGATGAAGAAAGCTGCAGCCGGCCCGAGCACCATATAAGGATAAGTTCGAAGGTAGGTTGTGCCCTGAGCGACCATCGCGCCCCATTCTGGAATCTCACTGATTTGAATGATGACAGGAGCGAGTGGGTCAGACATGAATCTCGATCCCCCTCCCACAAACAAGCCCAGGAATCCCAATTCAGCCATGATCAAAAGCACCGAGCCCATTTCGAGAAAAGCGATGCTCATCAAATAGGACAGCACATTGGGAAGGGCATGCCGGATGATAATCTGCAAGCGGGTCAGACCAAGGGCCCTGGCCGCGTCAACATAGAGCATTTCCTTGATTCGGATGAATTCACCCCGCACAATCTGGCCAATCTCTGTCCAACCCAAAACAGAAAGGGAGACTACAAAGACCCAAACCCCTTTGTGGATATCGAGAGCCAGGATCATCAGCATCGAGCTCAGCAGCAGTGGGATGGACGCGATCACTGCGCTGGTGCGCATCACCATCCTGTCCATACGAGATCCTTCAAACCATCCTGCCAGACCGCCCAGGATCAATCCCAGGAACACCCTACCCGCAGTAATGTACAGACAGGAGATCAGAGTAACCCTGGCTCCAAATAACAATAGACTGAGGATGTCATTACCGAAACGGTCCGTTCCCAGGGGGTAGACACTGCTGGGGAGAAAAGGAGGCCTGACCATGACCTGGTTTTCCGCGTCATAATAAGATGGCACCGAACGACTGGTGATGTAGGGATCGTAGGAAGCAAGTTTTGGACCGAACCAGACTATTACGATCAAGAAGATGACGATCAAGCTGCCCAGCACAAAGGGCGGATTGAAAATCCCCTTCCAGGGTACTTTTCTAGGCTCGATTCCCTCCTCATCCGAGGAGAACAGCCAGAGCCCAGGACGGGGATTGATCAAATACGAGAAGATGCGTTTGAGCTGGGTCATGCTTCAGCCCTCAGCCTGGGATCCAGGATTGGATAAAGGAGATTCAGCAGATAATTGATAAATTGGATAGTCAATCCGATCGACAAAGCAATAGCCACGACCAGGCTCATTCTGCCCTGCCAGATTCCCTCCAGGAACTGTCGGCCCAGCCCTGGCCAGGCGAAGATATACTCGACTACGGGGAGGATGCTGATCGAAAAGCGCAGGGACACCCCGATTGCGGTCAGCACAGAGACTGCCAGATTCTTAAGGGCATGGACAATCACTGTCCTGGAATATTTGAGCCCTTTAGCGTAGGCCGTCCTGATATACTCTTCCCCCATGATTTCGTTGAGATTAATGAAGGTCACCCGGGTAATCTGCGCCAGGGGTCGAGCCATCAATATAATGAGCGGCATCGTCAGGTGCTTGAAATCCCAGGCGTACCCCCCCATACTGACCAGCTGAGTACCGAAGGTCGTAGTGTATTTGATCCCCAGAGACTGCAGGATGACCGCTAAAAAGAATGAGGGCGCAGAAATGCCCAGCAAAGTCAGAACCAGGATCAGGTACTCCCATCTGCTCTGAGATGAGAGGGCTGCCAATCCCCCAAACAGAATACCCAGAACGGATGCTGCCAGCAACGCCATCCCCAGCAGTCCAAGGCTGTTCTTATACGATTCCCAGAGGATGACAGTGATATCCTCATTGCCGTAGGTCATCCTGGCCTGTCCTAAATCCCCTTTCAGCAAGCCGTTGAGAAACTGGATGGTGTTAGAAACAGCTTCTTGAAAGGTGGGTATCAGATGGTAGCCAGGATTGGGTCCGTCCCAATTGGAGGCCATTTCTAAACCGAAGTAGGTCAAAAAGATAATGGCGATGCATACCAAGGCCAGGGTCACCAGTGTTTGGAGGTAACCTAATATGATCGAGAGGGTACGTTTCATTGATTGAACCTGTGCAATGGTGGGGACCGGCGTTTGTGATTATATCATCGCAGAAAATATGTGTCCTTTTTCACACAAAAACTATTCTTAAGGATTAGTACCAGAGGATTAGTAGCTGGATAAGCAATATATCTTGACAGTCCAACCTGATTATGTGATAATCGCCTTACTCCTTGGCCTGCCCCCCTCAGGTCAAGGGGTTTTTTAATTTCGGTATTCGGCTACAATATGGTTTGATCCCTGCAGTCAATCAGAGGAGGCCAGCATGTGCGGCAGATTCACCCTGACAGTCTCTCCAGAAGAACTGCAAGCAGCTTTTCCTGACTTCCAGATCCCAGGTGATATTCCTCCCAGCTACAACATCGCTCCCTCACAACCCATTCCGGTCATCCCCAATGACGGCGAAAACCAGCTGGATTTTTTTCAGTGGGGCCTGGTTCCCTCCTGGACCAAAGAGGAAAATTTCGGAAAGTACAATTTCATTAATGCCCGTTCGGAAACTGCTGGGGAAAAACCATCCTTCAAAGCCAGTTTTCGCAGGAGGCGGTGCCTGATTCTAGCCGACGGCTTCTACGAATGGAGCAAATCTACCAAAGGCCAGGGAAAAACACCCTACTATTTCACTCTCAAGGATCAGAGCCCCTTTGCGTTTGCCGGCATATGGGATGTCTGGTACACGCCGCAGGGTGACCCACTAAAGACCGCCGCGATCCTCACTACCAGTCCCAATCAAGTTGTAAAACCAGTTCATAATAGAATGCCCGTGATCCTGAACCCTGAAGACTATCATACCTGGCTTGACCCTCAGGAAGGGTCTCCTGACCGCTTCCAACGCCTGCTGGGTCCTTATCCTGACCATCTGATGCAATCCTATCCAGTTTCGACCTACGTAAATTCTCCTAAGAATAACTCTCCTCAATGCATTCAGGCCAGCACGCTGTTATGATTCCTACGGCCGAGACTTTCCTGGTGGAATCTCTTCGGAACCATCCCCAAGGCAGGAAAACTGCCAGAATCCTGGCTGCCTCGCTTGCAGCAGTTGACCCTACATCATTGATCCGGGATTGTGTCATCCTGGATGGGGACAACCTGCTCCTCCAGCAGCACAGGGTTGACTTAGCTGAGTATCAGCGGATTTTCCTGTTGGGAATTGGAAAAGCAGCCAGGGCAATGTCCCTCACCTGCGCCGATCTTCTGGGAAACCATTTGACATACGGGTTCTTGCTAACCAAAGCTGGGGAACAGCCGGTCTCCGGACCTCTCAGTCAAAAGTTCGAAGAGTTTACAGGCGGTCATCCCCTACCGAATTCAGCAGGGATGAATTCAGCGAAAAAGATCCTGAACGCTCTCTCGGATCTAAATCCAAATGACCTGGTTATCGTCCTCATCTCCGGAGGGGGTTCTGCGCTATTCTCACTCCCCCAATCCGGCCTCACCCTCCAGGACCTGATCTTGACCAACCAGATTTTAATAGGTTGTGGTGCAGATATCACTCAGATCAACATTATCCGTAAGCACCTCTCGGCGGTAAAAGGGGGGCGCTTAGCTCAAGCGCTGTTTCCAGCCAGGATGATCACCTTGATCCTTTCCGATGTCCCGGGAAACCACCTGGAAAGCATCGCTTCCGGGCCTACCCTGCCCGATCCCAGCACCTACGAAGAAGCACTGGAAATTATCGAGCAGTATAATCTGGAAAAAAAGCTGCCTCCCGACGTGGTCCATTATCTTCAACAAGGTTCCCGGGGTGAACATCCGGAAACACCCAAACCCGGTCACCCCACGTTTGAGAATTCTCTTCAGCTTCTCATCGGCTCGAATACGAATGCCCTTCAAGGGGGCATCAGAAAGGCAAATGAGGAGGGTTTCCACAGCCAGCTAATTCAGAGACTCCTTAAGGGCGAAGCCAGGACAGTAGGCGAGGAGATGGCCCGACAGCTGCGCGGGATGGTTCAAACCGGAATACCGCTGGGAAGGCCTGCGTGCCTGATTGCCGGCGGAGAAACAACAGTAACACTCTCCGATACCCCCCGGCCAGGAAAGGGGGGCAGGAATCTCGAATTGGCACTCAGCACAGTGAAATCGCTTGCAGGACTGGAAAACTGCGCCCTGATCACGTTAGCCAGCGACGGACAGGATGGGATCACAGACGCGGCAGGAGCAGTAGTGACAGGAAACAGCCTTTCCAGAGCCAGGCGGGCAGGATTGGATCCCGATCAGCACTTGCAGGCTCATAACGCTTATCCCTTCTTTGATACGCTGGGAGACCTTTTGCGGACCGGCCCAACCGGCACCAATGTGAATGATATTTGTTTTCTATTTACTTTCGAATGAGGGATCTAATGAGTAAAAAGCCTGTTGTACTAATGACACATCCTCTCCCAACAGATTGGATTGGTAGGTACCTTGATGATTATCAGGTCGTCCTGGATGAAACTGGGGCGAAAGGCATCCAGGGAGAATTGCAGGAGCGCCTGCCAGGAGCTGTGGGAATCCTGTGTTTGCTCGATGATCCCATCCCGGAAAGTGTCATTGAGAGCGCACCAGAGCTGCGGGTGATCAGCAATATGGCGGTAGGCGTTGATAATATCGACCTGAATGCCTGCACTCAGCGTGGGATTCCAGTCGGCCACACACCGGGGGTCCTCACCGACGGTACGGCAGACTTGACCCTGGCACTGCTCTTGTCTGTCAGCCGCCAAATTTCCAAAGCCAGTACAGATGCCCGCGAAGGCCGGTGGTCAAGCTGGAATCCTATTGGTTGGCTTGGGGCAGATCTCAACGGTGCCACTGCTGGCATTCTTGGAATGGGAAAGATCGGCTCCGCTGTTGCCAGGAGATTATCTGCATTTGGCTGCCGGATTCTTTTTACCAACCGCAGTCCCAAACCAGAACTGGCAAAGAAGCTCAACGCGGAGCAGGTCGATCTGGATCGCCTGCTGTCAGAGAGCGATTTCCTGTGCCTGCACACTTCGCTTAACAATGAAACCCGGGAAATGATCAACCGGGAAGCTTTCCAAAAGATGAAAACGAGCGCCATTCTGATCAACGCAGCCAGAGGTCAGGTCGTCGACACAAATGCCCTGTTAGACGCCCTCCAATCAGGCCAGATCCGCGCGGCAGGACTGGATGTTACTGACCCGGAGCCGCTGCCTGCCGATCATCCGCTTTACAAGCTGGATAACTGTCTGATCACCCCGCACATAGGATCGGCCACATTCGGAACAAGAAAAGCAATGGCCGGGATCGCCCTCCGCAATCTGGTTAATGGCATCCAGGGCGAGAAGTTAGAACACTGCGCCAATCCGCAGGTCTATTCATCTTGAAATTCGCTGCTGATATTTCAGCCTGTTTTCGCAACCAGCTGCCAAGCTCATAACCTGACCTTATTTAACCTAAGAATGTGATCCAAATCGATACCCTTGCAGGTTGGTCCATCTGATGGTAAAAAATACCCCAAAAATACACATGGATAATTTCCTGCAAATATACTGAACCAATCAGTAAGGAGCCAAATTGCTAGACATTAGCGGTGACCGAGTCCACATCAGTGTCAATATCGAAGGCACTACCAATTCGTCCTTTCTGGCGGAATTGGGGGGTATATACGGCCAGGAACAAGTACTTGTTTACCAGCTATCACAAAAAAGGTTCGTCCGGCTGAGCGATTTACAAAACAATCCTGCAGCCAACCTGGTCAAATTTGGAAAAGATTTGATCGAGAACACACCTCTCCTCAATCAGCTGCTCCCGGAAGCTGATGAGGACGAAACTGGAAACAAGATTGGCTACCCTTTGAAAGATCTGCCTTCCGATACCGCTGTTGTTCACGGACATTTCACACCCAATATGTTCCAGGATTTATTTGATAACCCTTTTATCAGCATTGTGCTGAGGGATCCTCTGAACAGGATGATTGCTCTATTTGAGGAATGGAAACACAAGAAGGGAAAGGTTGACTGGCGGGTAACAGTGCCCTATCGGGCCAAAATGCCTTTCAGGGAATTTGCCCTCCAGGAGGATTTCATCAACTTCCAAAGCAAATCCCTTGGAAACCGCCGTCTAGGCGATTATGATCTTGTCGGCGTAGCCGATTGCCAGGCTGGCTTTATCGCTCAACTGAAAAACAAGGATTGGACAGAGTTTATTCCTCCCGAGAAAAACGGCTATAAGCTAGGAAAGCCGCGCTACAAAAAGTTGGGCGTCACGCCTGAATTCTTGGAGGAATTCCAGGAGGCCAATCAGCTGGACTATTCGATCTACCGGCAGGCCAAGGAGTTCATGGGCTATTGCTGAGCTTGTCAATCTAACCAACAAAAAAACCGCTGTTACCAGCGGTTTTTCTTTATTAAGTCGGGGCGGTCGGATTCGAACCGACGGCCTTTGCAACCCCATTGCAACGCGCTAGCCGGACTGCGCCACGCCCCGAACGAAATGCATTATAAAACCTTCCAAAGGTTCTGGCAAGATATCTCACCCTGGCTGTAAAAGATCCCCTAAATCGGATAATGATAGACTTGCCAGCGCTTGTAGATTTCCGCTCCCATTTTTTCGGCTGTTAGCACCGAGGTCGGGTTATCCGCACTGGTGATCGACATGTCGATCCATTCATATCCCCGTGATTTCGCCCTGGATGCCATTTCGTCCATCAAGAGCACAATGACACCGGTATTCCAGTACTGAGGAAGGACTAACACGCTTTTCACCGCCAAGCATTTTGGCTGGCGAGTTTTCATCAACCACAGCAGCTGAAGATAATTCCAGGGGTAGCGCAAACCATTGACGTCGATGAAGATTTCATTCAAATTGGGGATTCCAGGAAGAAATCCAACTGTCTTTCCGTCCACGTCAGCAAAAAGGATCAAAGAAGGATCCGCGATGCTTTTAAAGGGAGCTAACATCGCCTCCAACGCTTCCCGGTGCCAGCCAATCGAATCGTCCAGATGGGCTAGTGCTCTTCAAAGAAGTTGATAGACTATGTCAACCTCATCCTGCCAGCGATCAAATTCCGCACTGCGAATCGTGATCTTTCCCTGGGCACGGACACGATCCGCAATGCGCGCCAGACGGTCAAATCTTGGAGAGTCTTTCAGGTCAATTCGCAGGGCGACATTCTCTGCGCGGGCTGGTTGGAAACCGAATCGCTCCATGAAAAG
>JARROG010000017.1:0-11652 GCA_037384185.1 Anaerolineales bacterium
GCACCCCTTTCATTTTCGAAAGGGAGATTCTCTTTCGTCCCGTTGATACACAGGCGGTTTGGCGTAATCTGGTCGAAAACGGCTTCATGTTGGCGGATCCGGTGATCACCCGGGTCGGCGGAGTGGACGATAACACATATAAAATCTTTGCCGACTCCGACGAGATGAAAATACTCTTCAAAAAATACGTTCCGGAAAAATCCACGTTAGCCCTGATCGAAACCGCCGGAGGAACATATCAATTGCTCCTCGGAAACGGCACCCGGGGCTATCCTTCAATTCTCGGCATCACCGGACTTTAGCGTCAAGCCCGGATAGTCGGGGGCGATCACCGGTCTTGAGGAGGGGACGATAATGAAAAGAGGGTCAATAATCGGATTGTTCGTTTTGATGAGCGTCTGTGGAGTGTACGCCCAGCAGGCGGATCCTGGCTGTGGTCTCATCTGCTCCCAGGAATAGCTTGGCCTCCGTGTTGTGCTGGATGGGTTTCTCCAGGTCGGGCAGATATTGAAAGTGCACGTCCAGCCGGCGGGTAGTTTGGTAGCTGCCGGGGAGCGCGATCACATCTCCCCGCTGGATCTCTTTCTGGTCAATCCCGGAAATATTCACGGCGACCCGGTTGCCAGGACCGATTTCTTCCACTTCCTCGCCATGATTTTGCAGTCCCCGGATTCGTCCTGTCCTTTCTTCTGGCAGCAGTACAATTTCCTCTCCAACACGCAGACTTCCATCCAACAGAGTTCCGGTGACCACGGCTCCAAATCCGGACATCAAAAATGACCGATCTACAGATAGCCGTGGCCTGCCCAGGTCCAGCCGGGGGGATTTTTCAGAGAGGATCTCACTGAGAGCTGTTAACAGCTCGTCAATTCCAGTCTTAGTCTTGGCAGAAACCCGGACTACCGGCGCGTTCTTGAGTGCGGTCGGTTCCAGCAGTTCCCGGATTTCCATTTCCACCAGGTCCAGCCATTCCGGATCATCGACCAGGTCAATCTTGGTCAGGACCACCAATCCGCTGTCCACTTCCAATAGATGAAGGATATCCAGGTGCTCGCGTGTTTGCGGCATCACTCCCTCATCAGCAGCGATCACCAGCAAGCAGGCGTCGATGCTGCCGATCCCGGAGAGCATGTTTTCAATGAAATCACGGTGTCCCGGGACATCCACCACACTGACCTGTTTTCCGTCTGGCAGCTGAAAGCTGTCAAAACCGAGCACGATACTCATTTCCCGCTCGCGCTCTTCCCTGAGTCGGTCCGGATGGGTCCCGGTGATAGCCTCGATCAAGGTTGATTTTCCGTGGTCAACGTGCCCTGCAGTCCCTATGATATATGTCATGATATTGGAGTAAAAAGAGTATCTCGGATACGGAGAACTTAGCGAAAACCGTCCATAATCTGCTCAAAATCACCAGCCCAATCGCGCATCAGGCTCAGCAAACCCTGGAGCTGATTCTCGGAATATTTACTGATCTGGTTCAGCTGGTCTTCCAGATCCTGAATGCCATCCTCCAGGGTAGAGATGCGATTTTGACTTTCTTTCACCTCGCGTTCAAGCAGCTTGGACTGCTCTTTCTGGGAAAGCGAAAAATTCGTCCAGCGTTTTTGGTCATCAGCCATGAAGGTATTCCATTCTCCCCGGAATTTCTCATCTGCCAGCCGCTGCATCTCAGTGATCTCGTTCACTCTTCGATCCAAGAGATCGGATAAATCGGTCAGTTTTTCCTGCATGCGCTTTACCCCACGGTGGGTAGAGTCCAACTTGGTCATTTGCTCATCCAGAGCTTTGGCCTGTTTCTCTATTAGATCAAAACGTGTCATCCAGTTCTTCCAGGAAATCGTCCTGCTCTTTCTTCAGTTCCCGGCGGGAGGATTCCAATTCCTGTATGCGCGTTTTGGCTTTCTGGTAATCATTTTTCAACAGATCCAGCAACCCCCGCATCTCATCCAATCGTTTGCGGATGGCGGCTATCTCTCCCTGCAGATCGCCCGTTCTCTTGACATCCTTCTGACGTTCGATCTTGATGGTCTTGGTATCGTTCTTGATTTCCTTGAAACCATCCTGGATATCAGCAAACGATCCCTCCAATTCCCGCAAAGCAGCATTGAAGCGGGTTTCTTCCTCGCTGCGGACCTGCATTTCCTTTTCCAGCTGGCTGACTCGTTTTAGATCCTCCAGAACTTTCTTTTGCTGGGTTTCAAGCCCTCCGATTTGGGCTTGAAGGTTTTTCTTAGCATCATCGATCCAGGATTTATGCAGCTTATCCTGTTCCTTGATTTCTTTCTTTCGATCGACCCGGAATGATCCCAGCTCATCGTCTAAATCATCCACCCGGGTCACAGCAGTACGCAGTCGGGTTAATCCACTGTCCAGTTCCTGATCTTTTTTATGCATCGCATCCAGCTTTCCTTCCAGTGCCAGAATGCGTTTTTCGAGATCGGAGATAGTTTCCTTATCTTTCCTGCGCTCTTCATCCAACCACTCTATGCGCTTTTCCAACTGCTCGTTATCCATGCATCAGTCTCCTCAAACAGGATCATTGGGGCATTGAGATTATACTTCAAAATCCGTCACGTCCCTTCTGGCCAGTGAGAAACACTTTACAATCCAATCATCAGGTCTGTGATTGCCCTGGTGACTCGAAACAACAGCTGCGGTAAAAAACCCAGCAGCGCCAGGAGGATATTCAGGGCGATGATCAGCCCCCGGTCAAACCGATCTCCGATCGTCAATGCTTGATTATTAACAGGATCTTGCAACATTGTACGGAAGATTCTTATACCTCCCACCACAAGACCCAGGGATCCCAGCACCAATCCCGTATTGATCCAGGAGAAATAGTCCTGCAGTCCGGTCCCCAAAGCCATATACACAGGAAAGCCAGCCAGCAGCGGCAAACCGGCCAGGGTGAAATATCCGATCAACAAACCAGAAGAAATGATCGGATGCTGTCTGGCTGCACCGGCAGCAGATTCCAACTCAAAATCCGGGAGTCCGGATTGTAATCCGGACAGCGCCAATGACCATACCCCCAGAGCGACTGCCTGGACAATAACCATTCCAAAGTAGATCGGAAAACCGGCTGCGAACAGGCTGAAGGCCAGCAGAGAACGGCCTATGCCGGTAATAACCAGTGCAGAGGTAAACCGACCCAGGTGGGTCGAAAATACAGCCAGCAAGCCACCTAAACCCAGCATCAGCACGCCTGCGAGCTGCAATGGGGTTTGCAGGTTCATCCCGCTGGTCAACCACCCCCCCTCGATGATAAATCGGGAGCCAAACAAGAAAACACCCAGAAAGTAGGAATTAAATAAATATCCAGTCAGAAACGGGTGGTTTTTTTCGCCAACCATGGGGATCCAGCTGAAAAAGGGGAAGATCGAAAGCAGAAAAGAGAATCCCAGCGCTAGGATCAGCAATGACCGGGAAAGCATCAGCTGATCACCTCGATTGTACTCAATCCAGCTTGCCAGCCAGGCAGCAAAAAGGATGAAGAGCATGCCCAGGATCTGATAGATCAACATCCTCATCACACCCGGGGAGGGTTCGCTCCCAGGAGGCGATAGGAGCACGATATTGATCAGCGCCAGGAACGCAAAGAATAATGCCCCATAGAAAATTGGATCGACAGCATAAGCAGTCAAAATCAGGACAATTCCGGCCAGGCTGATAGGGACAAAATGGCTTGGAACATCTTTCGGGTTGTAGATCAGCAGCCAGAAGAAATGCAGAGCGAAGAGAATAATCACAATCGGACGATCAGACTCGGATAAAATAAAACGCCTGCCAAATACCAGAAGTTCGTCAGAGATCTGGAGGTCCCAAAACAAAAATCGGAAGCTTTCATTAATGGGCAGGAATGCCGCATTGAGGGCCAGGACCAGGCTCAGAGCAGAACCGCCCCACTTCAGAAGCCAGCGGTAGCGCAGCAGCAGCAGACCTGATCCAGCAACCAGCAGGGGAAGCAAGATCCAGAAAATCGGGGTGCTCACAGGCGCTCCTCCAGATGGGAAGCCAACTGTAAGTAAGCTCCCAAGAAAGCCAGGCCAATGTTTAAGATTGCCAGCAAACCGGTCATCAATACAGAAGCCTCCAACGTGGCATACAATATCTCAAAACCGGCGATCACGGTGAGTAAGCCAACCACAATTCTGATATCTTCGCGGGTAAAGCTCAGCTGCAGCAATCCTAATCCCAACAACCATAAACCACCCAGCACTTGCTGGGGAGTTGCCCCTAGAAACCAGCGCAGAGCTTCCGGGATCAGAGAATACATCACCAGACCGATCAGCAGGGCCGCAAAACCGATGAACAGATTCCCTGCACTCCCAGTTGCCAGACGCTGTCGATCCTCAATTGCGGGGACATTCTGATACGTGAGGAAGAGCACTGCCGCAGCCATCCAACCTGCAACAAGCTTTACCACAGCGATCTCCAACGGCCAGCTGACGCCAACCAATCCAAAAACGCCCACGTACTGGAGAGCCAGCAGTCCAATCATCCAGCGCCGACTGGATGTGTTCAGGACCACTCCAGCACATATGAACAGCATGCCGGCCAGCAGCGACTGAAACAGGGCGCTCACAGTCATCCCTATCTGCCTCCCCCGAGACTGATGAGGGTGAGGATCAGAAAACCGAACAGCAGGGCCCAGATCAATCCACCATCTCCCTCCAGTAATCCAATTAAAAATTGTACAGCCCATCTGACCAGCCGGATTACCGCTAACAGGATTTGCCTCAACCGCTCCGCGATCCCGGTTAAGCGTTTAACAATCAAATCTTTGCCCGCCAGGGGAACCCAGTTTCCAGCGATCAGGGACAGAACGATCATTAATGGTGTGAGCCAGATCACAGCCGGCCTGGAAAGCAAACCACGGCTCATCTCCAGCAGCCCCAGACGGAAAGCGATCAACACCTGGCTGAGAAGCAAAATCCCGGAACCGATGATTATCAGGGGAGAAAGATCTTCCTCCGATTCGCCAGCGCTGGCCAGGCTTTTTAACCCGGCGATCACCAGTGCTCCTAGAAATAATCCACACCCGGCGGCTAATAGGATCCCTGCCAATCCGGGTTGAAAAACACCCATACCGGCCCAGGTTGGCAAAAAAGGCAGCGGAAGGATACCCAACCCACCCAGGCCAAGAAGGAGATAGGTCGATTGTGAGTGATGCTTCTCTGACCACAACAAACAGCCCGACAGCATGAACACCATCCCCCAGCTCAGCGCGCTGACCGGGTCTGCCAGCGCCGCGCTCCCGGCGACCAGCAGACCGCATCCCACAAACCACCAGCGGTCAGCTGTGTCCAATAAAGCACCCCCTGCAGCGGTTAGAACCAGCAGGAAGGAAATTACCACAGAAACCAGGGAAAACCCATCTGCATCCCCCAGCAAGTTTCCCGCCCGGACCATTAACATCAACCCGAGCGCAGCCGGTATCCAGGTCTGCAATGCAGTCCGCGATGATTCAGCATTCCCTGGTTTAAAACTGGAATCTCCCGGGAACCAGCTAAGAAAACCTAGAAAACCTGCTGCTAGCAGGGGATATGCGGCTGATGAGTCCCAGTCGGTCAAAAAACTCGTGCCGCCTGTCCCGTTTTCGATCAATGTGATCCAAATCAGGATTGCTGGACCTGCCAATCGGAAAAGCGGGCCCAACAGCGAATGATCTGAGATCCTCTCTGTCTCTGATTGGAAAAAAGCCAGAGAAAAATGGAACAACTCCAGGATTGTCCAGAACAACGCCAGCGTGTATGCTGAGTCTGCAAATATACCCAGCACGCTGACCCCTGTAAGGCCTGAAAGAAGGGCGTTCTCTTGCGGGGATTCCTGCCGGGAAAGTACGATAAAGAAAAGCGCTCCACAAACGCTCAGCGATAGGGCTGCTGAGAACCCATCCACGGAAAATGCCAGGCTGGGCAGCAGCGCTTCGCCGGCATTCCAGATTGGATTGAGGTGACTTTGGGGGTTGAGAAAAAGCAGGGAGGCACCAAAGACCCAGGCAGATCCAGAACTCACCATCACCCAAAACTGGAGCTTCTCCAGCTGGACCTCAAATCGTTTGAAAATGGCCAGGAGGACCGGGTTGATCAATAAAAAACCAGCACTTAAGAAGGGGAGGATATTCACGGTATTTGGTCCTGAAAGAGCTCTACCCCCTTCAGCTCCTGGCCTTCCAGCAGCTCGGCAATCGTACGATCGGTTCCAGGTACTTTCAGGTCTGGGGCGATCTCTGCCAAGGGCACAAGCACAAACGCCCGCTGCTGAAATCGCGGATGGGGAATTTGCAGCACATCGGTATCAACGATTCGATCTCCGAAGAATATGATATCAATATCAGCTAATCTAGGCCCATACCTGAAATTTGGCTTCCGACCTACCTCTCTCTCGATGCTTTTCAGATAGGCTAATAGTTCAAGGGGGTCAAGATGGGTCTCTGCCAGCACAACCTGGTTCAGAAAATCAGGCTGGTCAGAAAAGCCCCACGGTTCGGTGCGGTACACCTGTGAGGTTTGTACTACCTCGACTGCTGGCGGCAGCAAATTCAAGATCGATTCCAGGTTTCCCTTTCGATCGCCCAAATTTGATCCCAGCGAGAGATAGACCGGGGTTTTTTCCGAAGCTGGCATAGGCATTTCCACTTTGCTAAATCATCCTTTAAGTTTAACACACCTGGAGGAATGAGGGTTTGCCTTCTCCGACCCTTCCCGCCAGAGAGAGATCCAGGTTAGTTGCCAGCTAACCCTCCGTTTGGTATAATCTCCACCGCATAAAAAATTGGGAGGGGTCGCATAGTCTGGCCTAGTGCGCGCGCTTGGAGAGCGCGTATTCCTCACGGAATCGTGGGTTCGAATCCCACCCCCTCCGCCTTGAACGCTCAGTAACAGCTGGGCGTTTGTTTTTGAGCAGCCATTTGTATCTTTTGAGCCACTTTTCCCCTGTAAGTAGGGTAAGAGCGGCCCGGGAAGTCCCCACTCCAGATTGGTGTATAATAGGCAGGTAAGGACAGCAAATCTGCATGAAATCATTTTCAAGACACACCCGCCTCGTTATCATTCTCCTCAGCCTGACCCTGTTCATTATCCTCGCAGGTCTCAGTTATCCTGTGAAATCAGCGATTCTTCAAACCGAAGCATCACCAACACCCACCCCGACCATCATCTATATCAACGGTGAACCTGTCCTGCAATCCGGTAATACGGAGGGCTTGATCATTGGAGCAGGCATCATCCTGTTGATCATCCTCAGCGGTGTCATCATACAGCGGGCCATCCAAAAAAGGAACGCCCCCAACCAAAATTGATCCAGGTCTTGTTGAACACCTGTGATGCCGGAACCCTTCCCTTCCCTCCCAGAACCCTTTATTGACACGCCTCCCCGGCTTTGGTATCATGCCCACGAGCTTCGGGTGGGTCCGGCGCGGCGGAGACCTGCGAACCGTGTCAGATCCGAAAGGAAGCAGCACTAAGGAGGACCCTCTGGGTGCCGCCGGGGTGCCTGCCCGAGGCTTTCTTCCAAATGACCAAAGCCAAATAATGAAAATCCGCGATCTGATCCGAAATCCTCTTCTCCAGAAGTTTGGCGCAGGGCTGCTGACAGCCCTGGGTATCATCCTGCTTATTCTCAGCCTCCACAAGGACATCACCCTGGTTGTCAACGGTCAGAGCCAGCAGATCAGCACTTTTGCACTTACAGTCCGGGGAGTGTTGAAGGGGCAGGAACTGGTCATATCTGAAAATGCTCGACTTTCCCCTCCTCCAGGACGTATTCTATTAGGGCAGAAAACGATTTATGTGTCCACAGCCAATCAGGTAGAAATCCAGGCGGATAGCGAGGTTTTTACACTGAATACTGCGGAAAGGCATCCTGAGAACGTGCTCCTCCAGGCTGGAATCGTTCTCTTCCCCCACGACCGCCTGTTGGTGGACGGAAAACTTTACCAGGGAGCCAAACTGCTCTCCCCTGACAAGGATCACACCCTCGAGGTTCTCCGGGGGACACCGGTTACACTGATCGAAGATGACCGGATAGAGCAATTCATCAGCGATGGAGACACAATCGCGGAAGCAATTGAAAAACAAGGGATAGAGATCTTTTCGGCCGACCAACTCTCCAGACCGCCAGACACTCCCCTGGACGGCACACCCATTACAGTGGAGTTGGTCCGGGCTGAACCCATCCAGGTACGCCTGGCAGATCGATCGATCACGATCCACACCACCGCCGATACTGTAGGGGCTGCTCTCGCCCAGGGCGGAATCGCTTTACAGGGATTGGATTACAGCATCCCAGCGGAAGATGACCCCCTGCCAGAGGACAAACAGATCCAGATCGTCCGGGTTCGGGAAGAAGTCTTGCTGAATCAAGAGAAAATCGAATTTACCAGCGAATATCAGCCAGCAGACGATTTGGAGCTGGATCAATTCTCCATCCTCAATGGAGGAGAGTATGGCATATCAGCTCAGCGCATCCGGATCATTTATGAGAATAACCAGGAGGTCTCCCGCGAAGTGGAAAAGGAATGGGTCCTTAAGGAACCCAGCCCGCGGGTCATAGGTTATGGAACCCAGATCAATATCAGGACAGCAAACACCCCGGACGGGCAGATCAGATACTGGCGGAAGATTACCGCTTATGCCACCTCATATAATGAAAATTGTGAGGGCTGCAAGAACTACACTGCCAGCGGGGCTGATCTAAAGCAGGGAGTGATCGCCGTTCGCCTGGCCTGGTATCGCTACATGAAAGGGATGAAAGTTTATATTCCAGGGTATGGATTTGCTTCCATCGAAGACGTAGGAGGCGGCGTGCCCTGGAGCTATAATTGGGTTGATCTGGGCTATAAAGCCAAGAATTATGTTCCTTGGAGCCAAAATGTCGAAGTCTATTTCCTGGCGCCGGCTCCTCCTCCAGAAAATATCATGTATATCCTCAATTGACCGGGGTGCAGGTCTGGGGCCAATCTAGAAGAATCCCTGGAGGTTCAGCTACCATCACTGAGTAGACCTCAATTTCCCGGAGAAAAATGGATCACGCCCCATTTTCCATCAGTCAGCCAGTCTGGATCCTGGTTGAATACTACCTGGATCTGATCCAGCTCCAGCCCAACAGCCAGTTCCGCCTTTAAAGTCCTCAATGCCGCCAGCGGCAGTGGCAGATAATCAACCGCCTGCGAAAAGGGTATCGTGAAATCCCACTGGCGGTCTCCCAGAATGCGCCGGTAATTGGCATCCCCTTTGCTGATCAACATGGCGGATCCGCGCCATTCCTCAGCCAATTCCTGTGGAAAATCCCACATCGCCAGCGGTGAATTCCAGAAATAATTCGGTTTGATTCGCAATTTTCCGCTTTTTTGATAAGTATCTAACCGCTTTCCGAACTCAGCAACTTGTGGATCAGGTCCAGCCAGCAGAAAGGCGATTGTCTGCCCAACATCTGCCTTTATGACATCGGACACAAAAGTCGGATGGGCTTTGACGTGCAGCGCCACAGTCTCAACCACTTCGTGACTTAATAGCAGGTCGGCCAGCCCCAGATCCGCCACAAGTTCAAAGCCAGCGTTATCAAGCATCAAGTCCACCTGGCGGGCTGGCTCTTTGCCATTCAGTAAGAGATCCACAACGGCTTGTATGTGATTAGCGAGCAGATGGTCCTGGAGGGTCATCCGCGTATCATGTTTGGGACTCTCTACCCCATCCGCAGGCCAGAGGCTGAGATCTGCCTGGTTGCCCCACAATGAAAAATAAAATCCTTCTTTCAAGTTGTTTTCCAGCAGGCTCGATCCAGTGATTGCCTCTGTCAGGAACGCAGCCAGAGCTGCTGTATCCTGGTGAGTCGTTTCCAATCCCTGCCGCTTTTGATAAGCAAAAGGGTCAAGCCCAAGCTGAAAATAATCCACCGCTTCCATCACCCGACGGTAAAAATAATGCTCCGCAAAAAACCAGGGAACTTCCAGCCAGCCCTGACCCAGATAAGGTTTTGTGTATCCTTCCCAATCGCCCCAATCAGGGGATTGGTGATCTTCCAGCATGCGGATGGATCCTGAGGAGATCTCTTCAATAAGCTCCAGTAAATTGTTATGAACCGACTCTCCCAATTGGTTCTCAGCCATGATCCGCCTGGCAATCTCTGGCAGACGTTTGGAGACCGTGGAATGGGCCCAGGATCCGGGTTCAGTGCTGTAAATTGGGGGAGGATAGTTTGTCGTCATCATCTGTTTTGTGATTAGTATTTATTTTGAATATAGCTTCCCGGAACAGAAACAGTCCTGAAGGCTTACTCTCTCGCGATCAAACCTTGTTATAATCCCAGAACATGAACCAGATGCCTGACCGATCGATCTCAGCTATACTTGACCGCTATAACCTGCGTCCGGAAAAAAGTCTCGGGCAGAACTTTTTGACCGATCCCGCGATCCTGGATAAGATCCTGCGGATCGCCGATGTCGGCGCGAAAGATACCGTTCTGGAAATCGGCGCTGGGCTGGGCCACCTGACTGCTGTTCTCGCCCAATCCGCACGCGAAGTTACCGCTGTGGAAATCGACTCTCGCTTCATTCCTGTCCTGGAGGAACTTTTGGCATCCTACCCGAACGTTCGTCTGGTTCAGGGGGATATCCTCCAGCTTGACCCAAAGGATCTCATCAAAACGAGCGACTATCTGGTAGTAGCCAACATCCCCTACTATATCACATCCCGCATCATCCGAAATCTGCTGGAATCTGAGCGCGTACCCCGGACTATTGTTCTGACCATCCAGTACGAGGTTGCTAAACGGATTTGCGCCAAAAGCGGTAAGCTCAGCTTGCTGGCACTCAGTGTGCGTATATATGGAGAACCCAACCTTGAAGCTCGGATCCCTGCCGGGGCTTTCTACCCGGTTCCCAAAGTGGATTCGGCGGTCATCAAGATCGATCTCCACAGACAGCCGCTGCTCCCGGATCAGCTGCGGAGCAAATTCTTTGAGATCGTCAAAGCTGGGTTCACTCACAACCGGAAGACGCTGCGCAACTCGCTTAGCAAAGGGCTGGACTGGCCAACAGACCGGACTGAAAAGATGCTGATGAAGGCAGACATCGATCCCCGCCGCAGAGCAGAGACTATCAAGTTGGAAGAATGGCTTGAACTGACTCGCCACTATGATAAGATTGAGAAGGATTAATATCAACAAACAATAAGAAAAGGATACCAATGACTGATCCCCGCCTGAAAAAATTAGCCGACCTGCTTGTCAACTATTCCGTCAAGGTCCAGCCCAAAGAATGGGTCATGATAACCTCGCACATGGTAGCTGAACCACTGACCAGCGAAGTGGTCCGCGCCGTCCTGGAAGCCGGGGGATATCCCCAGGTGCTGATATCCTCGGATGACATTGAAGAAAACATGTTCAAATATTCCAGCGAGGATCAGCTGAGCTGGGTCTCTCCAGCCGCCAAAATGCTCTACAAGGACGTAGATGTGCTCATCGCTCTGCGGGCTGCTTCCAACACCCATCATCTGTCTGGGATAGATCCTAAAAAACAGCAGCTCAAAGGCCAATCTCAGCAGGAACTGCTGAAGATCTACATGGACCGTTCTGCCTCAGGCGATCTAAAATGGACTCTGACTAATTTCCCCTGCCCAGCCTACGCCCAGGACGCCGATATGAGCCTGA